>CAZAWD010000001.1:0-12524 GCA_964488725.1 uncultured Methanomicrobiales archaeon
ACCTCGTTAAAGTCCTTGCACTTACCGGTGCATTCCGCAAACTTCAGGCCGCCCTTGACAAAGTCATCGACCAGGTCAAAGAAGGCAAGAAGGGCGCAGAACTCGAACTCCCGAAGATGGTTGTCAACTCTGACAACGCAACCAAGGGCGAGTTTACCAACCCCTATGCACACGCAAAAGCACGTGCAGCATATGAGATGGCCCAGTCCGTTGCAGGAATCAACGTCAAAGGTTGCTTCATGACCAAAGAGTGGACTGACTACATTCCAATCGTTGCATCTGCACACGAAGTTATGCGCGCAGCAGCACATCTCTGTGACGAGGCACGTGAACTTGAGAAAGGATGCGACGGCGTCATCAGAAAACCACACAAGAAGACCGGCGAGATCGTCTCCAAGGTCGCCCTTATCAGCAAACCAGAGTAATCTGATTTTCTGATTACCATTTTTCTTTTTGGATTTATATTATATAAGGGGGCAGTGATGTCCCCTCCCCTCTGTGGGGTTGTTATTTAGTATGGGCTGGTGTTCATAAGAGCAATCCTTAACTATCATCAGATTGAAACTCATTAGCTATGATTACTGTCGGGCTCCTTGGCTGCGGGAACATCGGTCGCATTATTGCAAACGGTCAGAAAAATTTTCAGATAACTGCGGTATTTGATGTATTGAGCGAACGTGCTGATGAGTTCGGCCGTGCGTTCGGCGCCCGATCCTACTCGGATTTCGAAAGTTTTCTTCGTGAACCGACCGATATTATCGTAGAAGCCGCGTCTGTTGCTGCCGCGTCCGCCCATGCAAAGGAGATTCTGGAAGCCGGAAAAGATCTCATAATTATGAGCGTCGGCGCTCTTGCCGATGTCTCTTTTCGAGAAGATTTAATTTCAACCGCCCGTGAACATAAATGTAAAATTCACATCCCGTCCGGCGCGGTAATGGGTCTTGATAATATTAAAGTCGGTCAGACAACGCGGGTAGACAAATTCGTTCTGCGAACTACCAAAAATCCGAAATCACTCTCCCGTGAGGCAACCGAGAAAACCCAGATATTTTCTGGAAAAGCACACGATTGTGTCCGTCAGTACCCAAAAAATACGAACGTCGCAGAATCATTATCTCTTGCCTGCGGTCAAGACGTTGATGTAGAACTCTGGATGGACCCGGCCGAGGATCGTAACATGCATGAGATTTTCTTTGAAGGTGAGTTCGGAGAAATTTATGCGCGGATAAGAAATGTTCCGTCTCCTGACAATCCGGCTACCAGTTATCTTGCTGCACTTTCAATACTTACGCTGCTGCGCAACCTTGACAATCCGCTGGTGATCGGTGCATGACCCATGCTGATAAAATCCGGGAACTGGCAGATAAAAAAGGTGCGCTTATTCTGGCGCATAATTATCAGCCGGCAGAAATTCAGGATGTAGCTGACATCTGCGGCGACTCTCTTGAACTGGCACGCAAGGCAAAAGAAGCCGATGCCGAAACGCTTGTTGTCTGCGGAGTATATTTCATGGCAGAGACCGCAAAAATTCTCTCACCTGAAAAGACCGTTCTCATTCCGCGGCCGGATGCCGGCTGTCCGCTTGCCGACCAGCTCACGCCCGAGATGGTGCGTGAGGAAAAAGAAAAGTATCATAATGCGCCGTTTGTAGTGTATGTTAACTCCAATGCCGCAACGAAAGCGGTCTGTGACATAACCTGTACCTCAGCGAACGCAGCAGAGGTTGTGCGTTCTCTTCCCTCTGACACAGTCCTGTTCGGACCGGATGCAAATCTATGTGAATGGGTGCGTCGTCAGGTTCCGGATAAAACGCTCATCAGCGTCCCGTTTGCCGGCGGCTGCCCGACCCATCATGCATTCTCTGTACATGATGTTGAAGCGGCCCGCGCTGCATACCCTCAAGCATCGGTTATCTGCCATCCTGAGTGTTCTGCGGAGGTGCAGACCGTCTGTGATATGGTTGGCTCGACAGGCTTTATGATTCGTAACTGCGGCACAAAGAAGGAATGGGTTATTTTAACCGAGAGCGGGATTTACCACCCGCTGAAAAAAAAATATCCGGACACCATATTTCATGTCCTTCCCTCGGCCGTATGCCCGAATATGAAAGTTATCGGCCTTGATGATTTGTATATTACGCTGCGCGACGGCATGTATCCTGTGCAGGTATCCGACTCCATTGCAGACCGTGCCCGTGTTGCCATTGAGCGGATGATTGCAGTTTCAAAATAAGCATATGGATATAACATCAGTTCTTTCATCATTTTTGCGTGAAGATGCCGCAGATAATGATATTACCACCCGCGCCCTGTTTGAGAATCGTCAGGCGTCTGCACGTATTGAAGCCCGTGAGGATATTATCATCTCCGGAGTCGAAGAATGTGTAGCGCTTTTTGAGATGATAGGGGTAAAAACGGAGATATGTATTGCAGACGGCTGTCCGGCGGCGGCGTATGACGTAATCATGCGGCTATCAGGCCCCCTCTACTCCCTCCTGTCCGGTGAACGCACCGCGCTTAATCTCTTGGGGCGTATGAGCGGAATTGCAACTGCAACTTTCCGCGCCGCCCGGCTTGTCACGGTAGTCAACAACCATGTGAAAATTGCCGGCACCCGTAAAACCGCACCCGGTCTGCGTTTTTTTGATAAAAAAGCGATTACCGCCGGAGGGGGGCTGCCGCACCGGTTCGATTTATCCGATGCGTTTCTGATAAAGGATACGCACCGCACCCTCCTATCCGTTGACGAAGCCGTCATGTGCTGCCGGCAGTATGATGCAGAAAAAACCGTTGAGTGCGAAGTTGAATCGGTTGATGACGCTGTACGTGCGGCGCGGGCCGGGGCCGATACGATTATGTTTGACAATATGACGCCGGACGACATCCGTCGTGCGGTGTCTGCGCTGGAGGCGGCCGGGCTTCGTTCTCACGTCACCCTTGAACTATCCGGCGGCATGCGGCCGGAGACATTCCTGGAATTTGCCGGACTTGATGTGGATGTTATCAGTATGGGATCACTAACGCATTCGGTGCGATGCGCGGATGTAAGTCTGGAAATTGAACCTGAATTGCCCTGCCCTCTCCCTCTCTAATCAGCGGCAGTGTTCCCGCGCCCAGTCTGCCGCTGTTTCATACGCCTTTTCTCCGGCAAATGCCGCTATAATTTTTTCCCCGTCATACACCCCGATAAAAAAATGCTGCGATCGTTTATCGAATCCGAAAATCAGGTCTGCCAGTTCAACCGACTTTATTTTTATGCCGTAGAGAAGCATTGATGACGGTTCAAGCAGCAGCCGATCATAAATATCCGGAGCAGGTGTACTTCCAAACGCATACAGATACGCCTGAAGAGCGTTGGTATAATTTGAAGTACAAAGCTGCTGAGCAGTTTTTTCAGGGAGCGTACGCAGTAGCCCGGCAAGTTTTTCGTCGTCGTCATCCGACGCTTCATAGAGTTCGTCGGCTAGTGCCGCGAGCTCATCGGGAGTTTCCTGAAACATATGAGTATACATGTAATTGGCAATATCAATTATATAATTCCATTTATCCGTTCCGTCTCACTCAGTCAAAGGCCTTATGGGTATATCCGTCTAAACTGTTAAGGCATGAAATCAGAGGATGTTGACTGGAAACTCTATCACCTGATACCGGAAGGAGAGCGTGTGTCTGTCGCACAGCTTGCTGTGCAGTCCGGATTTACTGAAGATGTCATCCGCTCATCTCTTGCGCGGCTGGAGTGTTCTTTTCTCATCTCTGTACAAAATGACACCGCTGCACTGTGCTCTATTGAGGATTTTATTATGGGGAGCCAGCTGCAGGAAGACGATCTCTTCACTATCGAAAATGGAATAATAAAAGTGAAATAATGAACCTGACACCACAATCCTATATTCTCCGTATCGGTCACCGGCCGGAGCGCGATCAGCGCGTTACGACGCACGTCGGTCTTAGTTCCCGTGCCCTTGGTGCAAGCGGCATGTACCTTGCAGCAGACGATGCAAAAGTTGCCGACAGTATTACTGATGTTGCAACCCGTTTCGGCGGCACCTATTTTTGTGAGAACAACGTTAAATGGAAATCATGTATTAACCGCTTTAAAAAAGACGGCGGAAAAGTAGTTCACCTGACAATGTATGGTCTGCGGCTTCAGGATGTAATTGCCGATATCCGTCGCGAGGAAAAAATAATAGTTGTTGTCGGCGCGGAAAAAGTACCGGGCGATCTGTATGCTATGGCAGATTACAATGTAGCGGTTGCCAATCAGCCGCACTCTGAAATATCCGCGCTAGCTCTGTTTCTTGATCATCTCTATGAAGGAAAAGAACTGGAGTTATCCTTTGATGATCCGGAACTGGAGGTTATTCCAACCAAAATAGGCAAGACAACTATCAAACACGAGCATGAACACGAATCTGAACCGCATGAATAACGCCGTTCTCGTCGCCGGATTTACGACCCGTCATGTGGCCGCGTCTGCTGCACGTGCCGGATATACGGTGTATGCGGTAGATCATTTCTGTGATGCGGATTTAGTCGCATGCACAGCTGATCACATGGCATTTGATGAGCTGGATGAGTTGCCGTTTGCCATTGCCGCTATGCAGGCGAAGTATCATCCCGATTTCGTGATAACCACGTCCGGCGCTGAACTTCTTGAGGTTTGCGACCGTTTGGGCACCTCCCCCCGGGCCGCCGCCCGGTTCATGGACAAAGGCTCCACGCAGGATTTTTTTGAAGAGCTTGGCGTCCCGGTTCCGCCCCGCGCAAAGCCCGGCGTGTATCCTGCTATGGCAAAAACTCTGGCCGGTGCCGGCGGCTGGCGTAATGCTGTCATTCACTCTGATGCAGAGCTCGAAGAGTGGAAAAAATTTGTTGAAGACGCGCCGTTTATGATGCAGGAAATTGTATCCGGCACCCCGGCCAGCGTCTGCTGTCTCGCCTCTGAAGGCCGGGCTGTTGCCCTTTGTTCCAACGAACAACTTCTTCGCGGCGGCAGTTTCTGCCCCTATGCGTTTTCAGGTTCGGTTACGCCGTGTACGCACCCGCAAAGCGGCCGGATGATAATGCTTGCTGAAAAAATTGCGGCGGCCAGCGGATGCACCGGTTCTATCGGGATTGACTTCGTCTTAACTGATGATGAAGCATACGCCATTGAACTCAATCCGCGGTTTCAGGGCACCACGGAAACGGTGGAAATGGCGCTCGGAATCAACATGTTCACGCTGCATAAAAATGCCTGCCTTGGTCATCTTCCAACGACCGCGCCGACTCCGGTATGCACTGCAGTACGTAAAGTACTGACAGCAGACAAAGACCTGACAATCTCAACCGACCTTATGCCTCTTCATGATATTTTAACTGACATCCCCTATCCCGGAACTGTGTTTGAAGCCGGGCAGGTCATGGTCTCGGTTCTCGGCTCGGGGGCGGACCGTACACTGGCATTTGATGCACTGGATACTAATATTAGGATGGCCGTCCAATATATAAGGCAATGAGCGCTATTACCGATGAGGATTATAATAATCCTGCCATATATCAATATCTTCTTAAACTCGTTGGTGAAGAAGGGCTTGACCTTATCCGTAAATGTCCGGATGCGGAACACAGCGATGAGGAGATTGCGGAGATTACCGGCATAAATCTTAACTCGGTTCGTCATACGCTTTACAGTCTCTATGAGCACCGGCTTGCCGAATATCGCCGGATTAAAAATGCCGAAACTGGCTGGCTTACCTATTTGTGGGTGATGCGCATGGAACGAATCTTCTCCGTCCTGCATGGCGAGATGCAAACCGCCGTGGAAAAACTCTCGTCCCGCCTGCGCTATGACGAGGGTCATGATTTTTACCAGTGTAAAAACTGCGGGGTTATGTGTACATTTACCGAGGCAATGGAACGCAATTTTGCCTGCCCGCAGTGCGGTGAAATGATGATTCATTTCGACGACGAACTTCTGGTTTCAGCACTTCAGCGCCGGGTCGCCAAGATGCAGCAGTCACTGGAAGAATCATAAATGGCTTTGGCAGACTACGCTCAGATTTTGTCTGATAACGGATGTGATTCCGGCGTGGTGTGCCATTGTAAAACGGTTGCGGATATTTCTTCCCGCTATCACGGTGTCTCTGTTGATTTTGCGCGTGTGGAGTGCGGCGCAATGCTGCACGATCTTGGCCGGAGCAGAACTCATTCTATTCATCATGCGCGCGAGGGGGCAAAGCTTGCCGGAAAAATCGGCATGTCTTCTGCGGTATGTGAGATTATCCGCCGTCACACCGGTGCGGGTTTGTCTGAAGATGAATGTATCCTGCTTGGTCTGCCGCCTGCTGACTGCACGGTAAAAACACTTGAAGAAAAAATTGTTGCGCATGCCGATAACCTTGCCAAAGGCTCCCGCGAGATTTCCATTGAAGAACGCATGATGCTGATTTCCGGCCAGTCTCACCGCTCGAAACGTAACGTCTGGCATCTGGCGATGGAAGTTGAACTGTTGCGTGACTGAAATATATTTCTTCCTTCAGCATCAATGAGATAATACAATGACACTCTCCGCCGACGATATTAAAAATCTTCATAAATATGAACTTCGTATTTTGCGGGCTCTTGAACGCATGATGAAACGGTGCCGCTGGGTTGCCGAAGATGATCTGCGTGCAGCCGTTCACCTCTCGGAATCCGAACTGAAATACCGGCTTGGAAATCTCATTCACAAAGATTTCGTGCGTTCCGATTCCGTTCCTTATAAAGGGTACTCACTTGTTTTTGCCGGATATGATGCACTTGCACTTTCGGCTCTGGCCGATAAAAAATCCATTTCCGCGCTGGGCGCACATATTGGTGTGGGAAAAGAGTCCGAAATTTATGAAGCGCTCGGATTCGGGGTTGTAATTCTCAAACTCCATAAAGTCGGTCAGCGCTCGTTTCAAACGGTCAGAACAAACCGTGAGTATATGCCCGAAGGCGGGCACTGTCCCTGGATATTTGCATCTGCGGCTTCTGCCGCCCGCGAGTTTGAAGCACTTCAGGCTCTCAACGGAAAAATCAACGTGCCGGTTCCAATCGACCTCAATCGTCATACGATTGTCATGTCATTTATTCCGGGAGTGAATCTGAACCGCTGTGTGCTGGACGCACCCGAAGATACCTATGCTGAAATTCTCCGGCAGATACATGAGGCGTATCGTCTTGGCTATATCCACGGCGATCTTTCCGAGTATAATATTATGGTGGCCGACGATGCCGTCTGGATAATTGACTGGCCGCAATGGGTTTCTCCTTCCCACAAAAATTCCGAACCAATTCTTCGTCATGATATCGAGACGGTGATCGAATTTTTCCGCAAAAAATATCAGCTGGCGCTTGATGCAGACGAAGCGCTTGCATATGTGACGTCCGCATGAGCACGACCGTATTCGGCATTGACATCTTTAAAGGAAACGCGCGCAGCAGTTCGGCACGTCCGCGGTTTGCTCTGGTCCGTGTCTGTGATTCAAGGGTTGAATCCGAAGAAAAAAATATCTCGATTCCCCGTCTGCTCCGTCTGCTGCACCAGGAACGTCCGTCGATTATGGCGGTCGATTCCGTTCAGGAACTTGCTGCGGATTCCCGGGAGCTGTTTGCGTTCATGAGTGCGTTACCGTCGGAGACCCGGCTTGTGCAGGTCACCGGCGATGGTGTACAGATGATGTCGTTAGCAGCGCTTGCCGGCAGGTATAATCTTCGCTTTGATGCTTCCAATCCCATGGAAGAAGCGAAAGTATCTGCACTCATTGCTTCGTTCGGCGGCGGGTATGAAGTGCTGGCGTTTGACGGGACTACGACGGTTGTTGTTTCACGCGCACGTTCCATGGGGCGCGGCGGATGGAGCCAGAACCGTTACGTCCGCAAGGTTCACGGCGGCGTGAAGGTCCGGGCCCGTGAAATTGCTGCCCGCCTTGAAGAGGCGGGTCTTTCGTATACGGTTTTGACCCGCCGGGCGTTTGGCGGTGAGAGCAGGACGACCTTCCATGTTGCCGCGGGCAGAAGGGATGTTCCCGTTTCCTCGTCAAAATCAGGAGATGTGCAGGTGAAAGTTGTTCCGCAACGCCGAAACGCTATCTCGTTTGTGCCGCTGACCCGTCGTTTGGTCTACCTTATTTTGGGTATTGATCCGGGAACAACTGTGGGCGTTGCGATTCTTGATCTAAACGGTAATCTTTTGCATCTTGAAAGCGTACGTGCGCAGTCTGCGGCGGAGATTATCGCGGTTATCTCGGCGATAGGTAAACCGCTGATTATTGCAACTGATAAGGCGGAGATGCCGGCGGGGGTTGAAAAGATACGCCGGGCTTTTTCTGCAACGGCATGGACGCCGAAAAAGGATGTTCTGATAAAAGAAAAGTATGCGGCGGCCGAAGGGTATTCATTTAATGATGATCATCAGCGCGATTCTCTGGCGGCCGCGGTGCTTGCCTACCGGAGTTATCAGCCGAAGTTTGATAATCTTCGCCGCCGGCTTCCGGCGGGGACTGATCTTGATTTTGTGCGTGCCGGGGTTGTCCGCGGTCAGTCAATAGTTGCGCTTCTCGCACCTCCGGCAGTATCCGCGGCCGCTGATGTTTCAGAAAGCAGCGGGGTGCCGGCTGATGATGCGGTGCCGGATGAAAAAGATCTTGAAATTATCCGGCTGTCTGAGACGGTGTCACGTCTGCGCCGTCTGGCGGGCGAGCTGTCCGCCGATGCAGAGGCAAAAGAGAAATCTATTGCTTCTCTTCAGCGCCGGCTGAATGTTGAACGTGGCGAGCGTGAGACGGAGGTTCTGGTTTCTGATGCGGTTGCTTCCCGGGACAGTGAGATTCTGCAGATAAAAAAAGCGCTTCGTAAAGAGGAGCGGCGCTGTCGCAATCTTCGTCTGCGTCTTGAACGGATGAAACATTATATTGCACTTCAGGCTGGTGAAGGGTGTTGTGCGCTGAAGGTTCTTCACCTTCTTGCCCGTGATCATCTTAAAAATATGGATGACGAGATGGGCGTTCATGATGATGATATTTTGTATGTCTTAAAAATTGACGGATGGGGACGTTCTATTCTTCGTGATATTGAGGAAGCGCATGTCAAAGCGATTATTTTTCCGAAAATTACGTATGAGAAGGCGCAGGAACAGCATCTGCTGGAACTGTTTCGCGATATGAATGTGCCGGCGCTGAACGGGGTTCATCTGTCTCCGCGGGTGAAAGGAAAAATAGGGGTGGTGGACGAAGGTGCTTTTCTTCGTGCGCTGGATGAGTGGAATGCGGCAGAGGCGGTGTATCTGAAAGGGAAGCAGAGCGAAGCGATTAACGGGATGGTGACGGAGTATCAGGTTACCCGTAAAAAAGAGGTAATGGAACAGGGAATCGATGCGTCAACGTTTGAGTATAACCAGAAACCTGCGGCGCCACCCAAAAAAATGCCCCGGCCAAAATTCGAACCGAAACCAACCCCGGCCCCGAAACCCGCCGCACCGGTTTCAATCCCTGTTCCGGCGTATCCCCCGCTGCCTGAACCCGAACCAGCACCTGAACCCGCCGCCCGGGATATTTTGTTTGGGGTGCTTGCTGAATATCGCACTGAACGTAAAAAAGAACTGGAGAAAAATGATGGATGACCGAAGCCTTCTTGAAACAATACGACCTCTGATAGGTGAAGCGGAGACTGCTGATGACTGTGCATGCTATAAACTGCCCGACGGCCGCATACTGGTTTCAAGTACTGACATGCTGCACGAGACAACAGATTTCCCGGCCGGCATGACGGAGTTTGAAATGGGGTGGATGAGTGTTGCTGTTACTCTTTCTGATATTGCATCGACCGGTGCTGCACCGGTTCAGGTCTTAGTGGCGGTCGGGCTCGATTATCCCGACCGATTGTATGCATTCATGGAAGGCGCGGCGGCCTGTGCAAAAACGTTTGGTGCAGTTGTTGCCGGCGGTGATATTGACTCTCACTCTGAACTCACGGTGGCAACAACGGCGTTTGGAATTGTTGAGTCAATCTATTACTGCCGCAGAACCGGGTCACGTCCCGGGGAGGTGGTTGGGATAACCGGTGTTCCCGGCCGGGCGCAGGCCGCTCTTGACGGTGACGAACGATACCGTAAATATCTGTTAACTCCTAGTCCGCAGGTGCGGGAAGGTGCTGTCATTGCCCATGCAGGTGCAACGGCCATGATGGATGTTTCTGACGGGCTTGCTCTTTCGCTGTATGATTTAAGTGCGGCGTCCGGGGTCGGGTTTGAGTTGTTTTCCTCTCTGTTTCCGCTCCCTGATGTTTCTGGCGATGCTCAGGAAAATTTTCTGTACGGCGGCGGAGATTTCGGACTTTTATTTACGATTTCATCGGAGGATTTATCTTCTGTGGATACAGAATATACCATTATCGGAAATGTGGTGTGTGGTTCATCCGTTATGTGTGACGGGACTCCGGTTTCACGCCGCGGGTATCTTCATCATTGGTGATGCTTCAAAGAAACTATATACTATCCGTTAAAAAAGTAATAAGCGAATTAATTTTAGTATAGACATCATAATACATGTTTGGCAGGAAAAAAAATACAGAGCGTTCCGGCGTCACGACTCTTCCTCCGTATGAGTATAAGAGGGATGGTACGCTGGTTACTCCGGTTTATGCAGAGGGAACCAAGGTTATTGAATCATACTGGGTAACCCGTGGTCTCGCGCGTGTCAGCATTATCCGCAATGAAAATTATGAATATGTCTATTATACACACGAACCGATCTTAACTGATTTTGAAGCGGCGTTGCTTAACCGTCTTCATCCGGGTGTTCGCGACCTGTTGATTCTCAAAGAAATTGTGGTGGGGGAGAGGTATCAGGCGCTCTATGAAGCGATTGATGTTCTCATTGAAGAGTATCATCTGCCCGAGGAGGTGCAACCTTCAAGTATTTACAAGATACGGTATTATCTTGAGCGGAGTTTCTTTGGATGGGGCCGGGTTGATATTCTTCGCGGGGATTATGATATTGAGGATATATCCTGCGACGGCTATGATCGTCCGGTCTATCTTTATCACCGAAAATATAGGGATATGCGAACGACCATCCGGTTTACCGATCCGCATGAGCTGGATTCACTGGTTGTTTTGTTTACCCAGAAGTCAGGGAAGCATATTTCTCTGGCGAATCCGATTGTGGATGCGACTCTGCCGGACGGATCACGTATCCAGCTGACGTATGGTACGGTTGTATCTGATCATGGTTCTACGTTTACGATTCGTAAGTTCAGGCGTAATCCATACTCGCCAATTGATCTTATTCTTACAGGGACGTTTACCATCAGTGAGATGGTGTATCTGTGGATGGCAGTTCAGTATAACCATTCGGTTTTGATTGTGGGGGGGACCGCGAGTGGTAAGACAACGACGCTGAATGCGATGTCACAGTTTATACCGGCCTTGTCCAAGGTGGTGACGATTGAGGATACACGTGAAATTACGTTGAGTCATGAGAACTGGATTCCGAGTATTGTTCCGCCTTCTACCGGTCGCGGGGGAGATTCGTCGCATGATATTACGATGTTTGATCTGCTGACGGCTGCTATGCGTCAGCGGCCTGAGTATATTCTTGTTGGTGAGGTGCGCGGTGTTGAAACGCAGACGATGTTTCAGGCGATTAATACGGGGCATACTACGTTTTCCACGTTCCATGCCGGTGATGTGGTGACGGCAATTAATCGTTTGCAGAATCCTCCGCTGGATGTACCAAAGGCTACTATTGAGTCACTGGATGTGGTGGTGTCTCAGTCACGTATGTTTAAGGAAGGGAGGTCTATTCGCCGTTGCAATGAGATTGTGGAAATTGTGGGGCTGACAGATGTTGGTGATCTGGAAATTAACACTGTGTATACGTATCATGCGGATACGGATTCTCCGACGTATTCGGGTTTTTCGGATGTGTATTCGGATATCGGCGTTAAAACGAATATGAGTTCGGTTCAGATGCAGGAGGAGTTGCGTCATCGTCATTCTATTCTTGAGCAGATGATTGCCCAGGATATTCGTGATTACCGTGATGTTGGAGATATTCTCTGGGCGTATCTGTCCCAGCCGGATGAAGTTTTGCGTCATCTAAGTGATCTGACCCAGATTCTTCCTTCCCGCCGCCGTACAATGGAGGAGTTTAAAAATGAGAAGGTCGGTAAGGATCAGATACGGCAGGAAACCGGGAATGATCCGGGTATGGCGGGGGGTTCCAAAGATGATGAGACGGTGCCTGCAGCAGGACCGGAGCATAAGTGGAGATGGAAGAGGAAGCGGGGGAAGAAAGAGCGAGGTAACGAGATGGGTGAGCCCACGGCTCCATCGGTTTCATCTGTTCCATTGCGGCCGGTTGTCCCCGTTTCTCATGATGAGAAGGCGGTGTCATTTGACATTGGTGATGGATATGACAGTGAGGCATGGGAGCCGGTGTTGACGACGGTACCGCAGGAACTGATTCGCTCCGATGAGAAGGAAAGGGAGGAGGTCTCTTCGGTGTCCTCTGCTGTATC
>CAZAWD010000001.1:12624-21083 GCA_964488725.1 uncultured Methanomicrobiales archaeon
TTCGCTCCGATGAGAAGGAAAGGGAGGAGGTCTCTTCGGTGTCCTCTGCTGTATCATCTCCATCTTTAGAGATTGATTCACCAGTTGCTTCTGTCAGCCCCTCTGCTGTATCGTCTCCATCTATAGAGATTGATTCATCTGTTGCTTCTGTCGGCCCCTCTGCTGTATCGTCTCCATCTATAGAGGTTGATTCATCTGTTGCTTCTGTCGGCCCCTCTGCTGTATCGTCTCCATCTATAGAGATTGATTCACCTGTTGATTCTGTCGGTCCCTCTGCTGTATCGTCTCCTTCTGAAACGTTGTCTCCATCCTCAGAAGAATCTCATGCCGCCACGTTCCCTCCTTCGGTTGAAGAGCACGTCTCTTTATATGACTCCGGTGAGGAAGAGCTCAAAGCTGAATCTCCGGATGACAACGAAGAGGATTCTCTTATTGAAATAAATTCACCACCTCCCTCTGACGAAGAGCGCTATGGTCGCGTTTCTGTTGATCCCGAAGATGCATTATTTGAAATAGAGACGCCCATCCCCGCTGACACCAGACGCTATGGATATTCTGATCTGGCCGAACATAAGCAGGAGGACGCCCGAACCGCGAAATCGGGTAGATAATTCTCATGCGTCTTCGGTATACTCTCTCGGATGAAAAAATTGCCGAGCTTGAAACCAAACTATTCTCGGCCCGCATTGACATGGCACCGCGGCAGCTCCTTTTGTATGCGCGGATCTTCTCTCTTGTTGCTGCTTTCTTTGTCGTTGTTATTGTTGTTCTTTTCGATCACTTCATCTTCACGGTCGGAAACCTTTTTGTTGACGTTGAGTTCTCTATCTTTACTATCCCGCTCACCGTCCTCATCTCATTTATTGCCGGATTCACAGTTTACAGTGCCATTTTAAATTATCCCTCCATTGAAATTAATACACGCCGCCGCCTCATCGATGCCTCAATGTATGATATGGTGCTCTATCTCTATGCATTGCATCACAGCGGAGCCGGACTATACAGTGCCATCAGGTCAATCGCCAAATATGCAGACTACTATGGAGATGCCGCAAAAGAGTTCCGTCAGGTTATTTCGGATGTAGAATTCTGCGGGTATGATCCATACTCTGCTATTGACCGGCTTACTGACACAACTCCATCCAATAAATTTCGTTTCTTTCTCAGTGAATACGCGTCAACGTATCGATCAATCGGATCTGTAGAACTTTTTTTGCAGGACAAAGTTGAAGAAATGCGAGAAGAGCATCGTATTGCTCTTAAAGCATATTTGTCTTCTCTTGGTGCTATTGCAGAGATGTATATTACCCTCTTCGTTGCCGGCCCCCTTTTCGTCGTCATCGTAATTATGGTTCTGGGTTTAATATCCGGCTCAAATCCCCTTATACTTGCCTTGGTAGTCTATGTTATGCTCCCGATAGGCACCGTTATTTTCCTTCTTCTTCTGGATACACTGGGTCAGGAATATCTTATCGAACGCAAAGATCTTAATATTGACACCACATCGCTTTATCCGGATGTCACAGTAGTTCATGCTGACCATGATGAGACACCCATGTTTCGGGCGCTTGAAAAGTATGATCGCGGAAAAACCCGTCGTGCATTTTTGACATCTCCGCTCGCCTCTATTCGTGAGAAACCCCATCTGATTCTTATATTTAGTGTGCCGCTCGGCATAGTCGTAGGAGTTATTCTGTATCGGCTACTGGTAACAGCTCCTTTTTCATATGCCGGGCTACTTTCGTGGGGAACTCAGGTTGATGATGTTATTGTCATTGCCCTTCTTACCATGATGGGGCCGTATTCTGTATTCTATCAGATGCGCAAACGTCGGTATGAACGGATTGAAGGGGCACTTCCTGATTTCAACCGTCAGCTTGGATCGTCGGTGCGCCATAATATGACGCTTGCGCGTGCCATTCAGATGGCGGCCTAAGAAGGTAAAAGTTATATTCATACTGAACTTCAAATGCTCTACCGTGATACCGAATGGGGGGAACGTGTCTCTATTGCTATCCGCCGGTTCTCAGAACGTCTGAAACTGCTTTCTGTTGACCGGATGGTTATTCTCATTTCGGAAACCGAACACTTCACCAGTAACATTTCCAACACGCTCTTCCTGCTTTATCACGAGGCAAAAGATGCCCTGACACTCAAACATGAACGTAAAAGTGATATGTCGGTCTATGTTGTCATCGTGTATATGGCGTTTGCCGTGTTCGCATTTGTTCAGGTTATTATGTCAGCGGTGTTTCTGGAAATCATGATGGAAACAGGGGCACTTACGACTTCGGCATCTACCGCCACGGGGGTTGCAGGTATCGGAGGAGGATTCCCTGCAGAACTTTATCGCCTTATTATCACCCACTCAGTGCTCATCCACGGTGTCTGTTCCGGGCTGGTTGCCGGAAAGATGGGTGAGGGATCGATCCTCGCCGGCATCAAACACTCCTGTATTATGTTGGCCCTTGGTGTTATTACCTTCCTTCTGGTTGATATTTTTATTTAATCTCTTACGATTACCATGACGAAAAAAACATACCGCACCATAAAACAACGGCGGCTGCCTGCATCAGGCCTTCTAGTGCTGACAATAATAATTGTTGTAGTTATTCTTATCGCAGTTGTTGCGGCGGTTATCGCCTCTCAGACGGCGATGGGGATGGTTCTTGACAATTCTGATATCTCTCTTTCAGTTTCAGTTTCCGGCAATGATCTGCTGGTTATTGTTTACCCGGGAGGTTCTGCCGATTTATTGTGTGAAACTGTGCTGCTGGTAGCTGGAATTTCTGAAGATAGTTATCTGTCCCGCATGCCGGTTCCCCCCGGAGGTGGTTTTATCACCTACTCTGGTCTTGCCCGCGGCATATCCGGCGAACGATCTGTTTCCGTCCGTGGTATTTTTTCAGACGGGTCCTCACACATGCTGTTTCTGGATTCAGTGAGGTTTACATAAATTATGTCGCGAAAAAAATTATGTATTGGTTTTGGTGTTGCGATCGTTATTGGTATCGCCGTGGTTGTATGTGCCGTTTTATTTATGACGCCGGCAGATGATGCGGTCCCTCCGGCACTGTCGTTATCCCTTGAACTTTATGGAGGTGTGCTTGAGAGTATTTTTAATACGATGGCAGATGATTTCATCAACACTGCATCTTCTTTGTCGACGATACCGTTTGATGGAGAAGAGGCACTTATGGGGATGAACAATCTGTATGCCAGGTATACATGGACGGTGGGTGTTGTTTTATGCGATGAAAAGGGCGAGGTGGTCCAATCATCCCCGGTGTCGGATAGCAGCACGTCAGGTGCCTTTACTCCTCCGGTCTTAACTGCGGATGATTTTGAGGGCAAACGAGCACTTCTGACGTCTGCGAACTCTACCGAGTGGAACGGGTATATTTGTTCTATTGCGGTTCCGGTATACGGGCCTGACGGCACCTACCGCGGATATCTTTCGGTTGGGACACAGCCGCATTATTTTGTTCGTCAGATTGTCGAGGAGATGCAGATTGATTTCCCGTATCAGGCCGAATTTTTGTGTGATGATGGTACTATCTGGTATTCGTCAAAGTCCGAACTTATCGGTAAAAATATCTATCGGGATAATATTGGAAAACCCGAAACATGGAAAAATGATATCTCGGTTGTTTTTTCCAAAGAAAGAGGTTCATTTGTCACTCATCAATATGAGCAGATAAGCTCCCGCCTTGTAGAGGTTGTCGGTGTCTGGAAGCGCGTTACTATTTACGGGGAAGAGTATATTCTGATTATGATGGAGCAAACAACACCGGCGTATCCGGTTGGCAGTTCTTCGGCGCAGGTTTATCCGTCTGAGTTGTTTTCAATAGTGGGTGAAGTCTATTCATATGCCAGGACCCATTCCCAAGAGGAAACACTTGAGTTTATTTCACAAATAGATACAGGCAATATTGATGTATTTGCCCATAATATGGATGGTGATGTGCTTGCATCCTCCCTCGTCTCAGAAAAGGTGGGGCAGAATATGATGAACACTTTGGATGCGTATGGGATTCATATGGTCAGGATGCTGACTCTCCGCGCAGAGCAGGGGGCAGGTTATGTGTATTTCTATTATCCAACTTCTGAGAAGATTTTACCGGACTCGGGGATGCTGACCGGTGCATATGTGCAGATGATTAATTCGAGCTGGTATGTGGGAGCTGCAGCGACTGTATCGCCCGACGTTATTCCGGTTCACTCATCAAATAAAGATGTCCTGAAAAATACCATCGAGGATATTTTGTCGTATGCGGCAAACGCCGAACAGGCTGAAACTCTATCGCTTATTCAGCAGAAAAACATCTCGGTAAACGGAGTGGAGATTGATATTTTTGCGGTTGATTATGACGGGAAAATTCTGGCGTATAATTCCAATGTATCCCGGGTGGGGACAGATTTATTCTCACTAACAGATGTATCCGGCGCCTCAATTCCCCGCGACATGGTAATGTCAGCCAAGACCGGGGGAGGATATGTTTATTACCGGACGGGAAATAAGGAAACAGGAATTGTTGACGTGTCGCTGTTATATGTTAAACCGGGCGGTTCTGACTGGCTGGTGGGAGCCGGAATTCTCCTGAATTCATTTGATGAAAATGGGAAGCTTCTAAACTGATCTTCCCCTCCATAAAAAAATGTTATTCTTCTTTTTTCGGCCGTTCGGGTTTTACATAGGTTATTGCAAATACTTCTGTTCCCCGCTCCTCCGGGGTTGCGGCTGTTGAGTATCCTGTCTCCATTGACAGTACGTTAAATTTGCACAACTCAATACAGCTGCCGCAGATAACACATTTAAACCGGTCAATCGTCCACGTCTTTGCTGTCCGGTCAACAACAATTGCCTGAGACGGGCAGCGCTTCATACACAACGAACACGAGGTACACTTTGAAGGATCAAAGACAATATGGCCGCGTGTTGCATCAAAGTGCTGTGCCGGCTCTGCCGGGAAAGTTGTTGTCACCGGCTTATGAGTGAACTGCTTCAGAATTGTTTTCAGCATCTTCATCCCGCTTCACCTCTCCATGCATCCGATACACGGATCAATCGTCAGCACAATCTGCGGCACATCTGCCAGCTCGCATCCGGCAAGCATTGCCACCAGTGCCGGCACATTCGTGAGTGTCGGCGTCCGCACTCTGAACTGAGTGAGATTCTTTGTCCCGTTGCCTCTGAGGTAATGGATTACCTCTCCGCGCGGCTGTTCGGACCGGCTGAAATATTCTCCGTTGGGATTTCCTTTTACCGGGACTGCTACCTCTCCTGCCGGCATATCAGAAATAATTCTCCGGATAATTTCAACCGACTGGAACAGTTCTTTACACCTGACCTCGCAGCGGCCGTATCCGTCGCCGGAGCGTGCCACTACCGGTTTAAATCCGATATCAGCGTATGCCAGATACTCGGTCATACGTGCGTCCTGTTCAAGCCCGCTTCCCCGTGCCACCGGCCCCACCGCACAAAGCGCATATGCAGCAGCCGCCGAAAGTTTTCCTGTCCCGCTTTTTCAGGGTATAATCGTTTAAGAAAACATTTGTCATCTCACGCATCTCGTCTTCAATTTTATCGAGCCGTGTATCCATCCCGCTCAGGAATTCCGGGGACACATCACGGCGGACACCGCCGACTTTACACACGCTCTGAATAACACGGCCGCCGGTTGTTGCCTCCAGTTCATTTAAGATGGATTCGCGTATCTTCCATGCATTATAGAACAAACTTTCAAACCCGAGTGAATCCGCAAACAATCCAAGCCAGAGAAGGTGACTGTGAAGACGTGAATACTCCCCCCACATCGTCCGGAGATACCGGGCGCGGGCCGGAATCTCAATATCCATCAGCCCTTCAACACCCTGACAGAATGTTGAAGAGTGGGTGAAACTACATATTCCGCAGATGCGTTCTGCGAGATAGACGAAATCCTGATAATCGCGCCGGTCAACCAGACTCTCCAGTCCGCGGTGGACGTAGCCGATGGAAGGAATGGCTTCCACCACATGCTCATCTTCCACCACCAAATCCAGATGAATCGGCTCAGGCAGCACCGGATGCTGCGGCCCGAACGGGATAACAGTTCGTTTATCGCTCATGCTGCACCTCCGTCAGTCTTCTCCGGTTTTACTTTTGTCACGGTCGGCTCCGGTTGTTTCTTCTTAAAGGGATACGGGACCGACGTCCTTATAAATGTCCCTTTGAAATCAAGTGTCATTCCCTCAAACGAAAAACCATAGAGGTCATGAATCTCGTTTTCATAGACGAACGCTCCGCCGTATGAAGAACCGACCGATGGAATGATTGTACCTTCAGAGACCGTCAGGCGGAAGTGACGAAGGTGTGTATCCTTATCAAACGAATACGTAATATCATAGCCTTCCGTCGCCGGCGTGCATGTAATTACCACCAGCCGGTATCCCTGTTTTTTCATATCCGCAGCCACGGATGTAATCGTCGTGGTTGATGCCGGTTCAATTTCCATTTTCATTTTCCAACCTCCATTTTAGCGCGTTTTTCTTCCAGAACCCCTATTGCTTTCACAATTCCCTCAATCAAAGCTTCCGGCCGCACCGAACAGCCCGGCACATATACATCGACCGGAATAATCGTATCAACGCCTCCGGACACATTGTAGCAGTCGCGGAAAACTCCGCCCGATGACGCACAGATTCCCACTGCAACAACCACTTTCGGTTCGGGAATCTGGTCGTAGAGATTTTTCAGAACAGCTTTGTTCTGTTCGTTCACGCCTCCGGTAACCACAAAGATATCGGCATGGGCCGGGTTACCGGTGTTAATAATGCCGAACCGCTCGACATCATAGCGCGGTGTAAGCGCTGCCAGAATTTCTATATCGCATCCGTTACAGCTTGATGCGTTATAATGCAGAAGCCATGGGGATTTTGCTGATGACGTCATAAGAAGAACCCTCCGAAGAATCCAATTATCAATATGTTCAGCACACCTAAAATAAGCGTGATAAGCCACAGACTTTTAACCGTCATCTGCCATGTTACCCGCGGGAAAACATTGTCAATGACAATTTCAAGGAAGTAGGCGGCAAGCACAACGACAATACCTATTATCGGATGGCCTGCGAAGAACAGAAACAGCATCGCCAGCAAAATGATTGTCTCATACCAGTGTGCAACCTCCACCTTAGCAAGTGTCTTTCCGGAGAATGACGATGTCACTCCTTTTACCAGCTCCTGATGAGCATGATGGGACGTGGAGATATCAAACGGTGATTTTCTGAGTTTGAGCGTGAGGACTGCAAACAGTGCAAGGAAGACGCCCGGAAGATAGCAGATCGCAGGAAGAGACGCTGCCATAATTTCTGATACAAAAAACGTACCGGTGACCATAAAGAAGCCGGCAGCCAGCAGTATCAGAATCGGCTCGGCCACCATGATACTTATCAGTTCACGTTCCGCACCGATATGTGAATACGGCGCGTTTGCCGCATAAGCTGCCAGAATCAGGAAGGTGTGTGCAAGGGCCAGCACAAAGACCACCAGAAGGAGGTTGAGCCCGGCAAATAACAACGCACCCGACGCTGCAATCAGCACCAGATATGCGGTGGTAAAGATCATCTCTATCGGGTTTGCGAATGCTTTTTCTTTGTGCCAGAGTTTTGCAATATCGTAGAACGGCTGGCTAATTGGCGGGCCGCGCCGGCTTTGCATCCGTGCGGTAAGTTTACGGTCAATACCGGCGAGCAGTCCGCCAAGAAGCGGTGCTGCAACAAGGAATATTACAGCGCCGAGGATAGCCAGGAGTATCTGATTCATATAAGGACCCCCATAAAGCCGAGAACAAACATGGCCGCTATAAGGATAATTGAAATTATCCACGACGGCTTAAGCAGTTTTGATTCTCCGGTGTATTCTTCCAGATAGTAGTTGGCCGCTTTTGGTTCTTTGTATACGCCAAGTGAACCCAGGAACCTTCCCCCGGCATCAACTGCTCTGCCGTTGAGATACGGGGCAAGCTGCCGGCCTGATGCCGCGTTCTTTGCTCCGGCCGCTGCCGCAATCACCAGAATGGCAACGATGACAAACATCAGTCCGCACATGAGAATGGTGTCAGCGGCAAAAAGACCTGACGCACCGGTGTATGCCGGATACATGATTGCGATATATGGAATAATTACTGCCTTGGTAATAATAGGAAATCCTATACATGCAAATATTGCCAGAATTCCAATAGTGACAACTGATATTTTTTCGCTTATGTTCAGTGCAACAGCCTTTGCTACCGGTTTTCCCATACGCATGAATAATTTTCCAAGCCATTTCGTCCAGAAAAATATTGTCAGCGCACTGCCGAATGCAAGAACGGTGATGAACACCGCACCGAGCGGGGCCGAAAGAAATGCTTCAATGGCGGCCCACTTTGAGATAAGCATACCAAACGGCGCAAGATACATGCCGGCAATTCCCAC
>CAZAWD010000002.1:0-20093 GCA_964488725.1 uncultured Methanomicrobiales archaeon
CCGATAACAGTTAGTTTCTTTGCCTCCTCTCCGTCGCTTTGTGAGGTTTTATGAATGCTGATAACCGTCGGCGTACTGACGACCGTAAAGTATGCGAGTTTTGAAACATAATTAGACGTGCGAATAGAAACAATATGCAGGCCGGGCGTTATTTCTTCAATCCTGAAACTTTTGGTAAACGACCCCGCCGTGCTAAGATTTACCGTTCCCCACACATCATTATCCAGATAAATTCCCAGTTCACCGGCACTGCGTGAACTTCCTTCGATTTTCAGCGTATCGCCGTAGGCCACACTATCAGCCGACAGCGTAAATAAAATCTGTAAATCCGGACCGGCCGACGATCCCGGGGTAAGGGACGCGGAATCCTTTTCCGAGGCCGCAGCAACTTTGTTAACAATATCAATTGCCCATGTCAGCTGTGCGGTATCAAGATCATACCCTTTTGCCACCTCAATCATAATCTCAGCGGTCTCGGCATAAGTCTCTGCCGTCAGCGAAATCTCCTTTGACAGAACCTGCACCTCAGAGTAAAGAGAATACAACGCACTGGTGTTTCCGGCATTATCAATAATCTCCTGTTTCAGCTGTTCAAGGCGCGCGACATCCGAGTTCAGAACCGACAATGCAATATTTAAATCATCAGACGCCGCACGGAAATCATTGATATCGGTATTGGTGAGTTTTATTTTTGCATTATTTGATTTTAACCGGCTGATGAGATTTTCATAGGAACTCAGTTCACGCCCGGAATACTCAAAATCCTTTGCATCAATCTCAATAACCACATTATAACTCTGGGCGATGATATCTGCCATCAGCGGCATAATCGTCTCTGCCTCCTCCGTGGTCATGACCGGGACAATGCCGGAATCCTTATGCACCGCCGAAAATGCATCTTCCGATGCCTGATACAAAACAACATTGCCGCCGATGCCAAGCACTGCTGCAAAGAGGATAATGCCAAGAAGAGCAAAGGAAACCGGAAGGAGCGCGCGAAGGTTCATGCTGCGATAATATCAATTATTTTTTTCAGGATAATAATGCCGAAGATGACAACCCCGCAGGCGAGCATGGTCATCTGATACGTTCTCCATCGCGGCCGAAGCGTAGAAAGAGAAATAAACTCTGTAATTATCAGTGCTCCGATAAGCCACAGCACGAAAAATATTTCAATGTTTATGATTCGTGCAAGAACCATTATCACGGCAACACAACACATCCACCCAACGAGTATACCCGCTGCCAGTTGTGTTTTTCCCGAAGCCATATCTTACCTGTTTGTTGTGAAATGGATAATAGTTTCTGGTTGGAATCAGGTGACTTTTATCCAGAGATGCAGGTCGCGGTAGGCGGCTGCCATTTTTTCTTCGGCGGTGGCGGAGGCAGCAGGCACTGTCTCGTTATACAACAGGAACTCAAGACGGTTATACGCGGTGCTTCCCACACTGAAATTATAGGGTTCAAGGTAGGTTGTATTGTCTGCAACAAACACGTCAAACCGGTCAAGAGGCGCACTTGCATGAATCACGGAAGAATTAGTGGTATTATCCCATTCAGCGTTGAGAAGGAGCGTCTCTACGGTATAGTTCACATTCCGGTATTCATGATTGCCGATACCAATCCAGACGAACTGACTGGTGCCCGCGGCGAATTTTTCCGGATAATCATCTGCCATCTTATCCGCTCCCAGAATATAATACTCGGTGAACTTCTCACCGTCTTTGGGAAATGCGATAACATAAACCGTGGTGAGAACCGCAACCACGATAGCGACGATGAGAATTATAGATAACGCCTTATCGAACTTCCCCTGATTTGCCGGGAAGAACTCCTCTTTCAGGGTAGGCTTTACCTTCTCAAACGGCACCGCGAATTTCTCGGCCGCCGGCAGACGCGCACGGCGGTAGAGCGTAATTATCATCATTGCAATCGTAAAGAGGGTAAGTGAAACCACTATAGGATCCAGCCGGATACCAAACGGCGTATAGTTCAGCACCAGCCCGATGAGCGGCACCACCGCAATGGACAGCCCGACGGAAAGAGCGAACCGTTCAATGCCGTCGATGGATTTTTTTTCCGGAAAAAGTGCGGCAATTAACACATAGCCCGGAATGAAGAGAATAACAGGAACAGTGAAGATAACGCGGATAAATGTCTCGTTGATAACCGGCACATAGATGGTTGCAATTGCCAGTATCAGCCATACCGCAATCACCACCAGATCTTTTGGAATATTTTTCGGGTCGGCAATATCAGCCAGCGCGTCCAGTCTGTCTTTCTCTTCCATGCAGTCAGACAGATTGGTCTTCGAACATAATCAACTCTTGTATCCTGAGGCTTATCTGTTCGAAGACCATATCTATTAAGAGATGGGATTTGTTGAAGATGTAACCTGCGCGGTGGATATGCTCAGGGCAGCAGAGGCAGTAACCCTTATCTCCCATATTGATGCAGACGGCATCAGCAGTGCGTCTATTATGTCGCAGGCGCTTTTCCGGGAGGAAATTCCGGTCACAACGGTGTTTGTCCGCCAGCTTGAACCGATGACGATGCCGCACATTCCCCGCGATACAACGCTGAAAGTGTTCACCGATCTGGGAGCCGGACAGCAGGGCCTGCTGGAAGAGGCCGCGTTTTCACCAGACACGGTGCTGATTCTCGATCATCATATCCCGCAGCCGGCACCCGGAGGAACCCTATACCCCCAGGTCAACGCACAGTTTTACGGAGACGAGTATCAGAAATGCAGTGCGGCAGGTATCTGTTACATGACGGCCCGCAGGTTAAATCCGGCAAATGCCGATCTCGCAAAACTCGCGGTTGTCGGAAACATCGGCGACATGATGGCACGGGAGGCCGGCAGGCTGACCGGCATTGCCCGCTGGATTGCAGAGGATGCGGCCGCGCACGGATATATTTCAATTAGGGCCGGTATCAACTGTTACGGGCTGTCAACGCGTGCTCTTCATCAGTCTCTTTCCAACTGCGACGACCCGCTGATACCGGGAATCTCCGGCGACCCTGCCGCGGCAATTGCTCTGCTGTGCCGTGCGGGACTGTATGAGGGACCCAATGATTCGCGCACCTTTGAAGAGCTGTCGCCGTCTGAGGTGCGCCGGCTTGCAAGTGTGACCGCCGAACAGATGATTGCAAATGGAGAAGAGCCGGGCCGGCTGTTTGCCGAACTGTATTTTTTCCCGGACGAGCAGGTAAAAACCCCGCTTCGCAATGCGGCCGAGTATGCAACAATGCTCAACGCATGCGGCCGCTGGGCAAAACCGGCTATCGGCGCGGCGGTCTGTGCCGGCGACCGCGGGGTGCATTACCGCGAAGCCGAGCATATGCTCAGGCATCACCGCACCATTATCCGCGAACTGTGCGAGTATATTCTGACCGCCGGCGTCACCGACGCGGGAGCGATTCAGACCATTGATACCGGCAGCCGCTATCCTGATACAATTGTAGGTATCGGAGCCGGCATGGCGCTATCCAAACTGAACACCAACAAACCGATTCTGGTCATGTGCAATGTAGCAGACGAACCCGGACTGGTAAAAGTTTCCATGCGCACCTATGAAAAAGTTCTGCGCCGCGGGGTCAATTTACAGGCCGCACTATGCATTGCCGCCGCGGAATTCAAGGGAGCAGGCGGTGGACATAATATTGCAGCAGGTGCATATATACCTAAAGGATGCGAAGATGATTTCATCAGAAGAGTTAACGAACTTATCGAAACCCAGCTTAGCCAGAGTCCGGCGGATAGCTGATTTTCAGTTCGGGCGCGGCGCGGGAACAGCTTTATTTCCTGACGATGTGGATTTTTCGTATTCAAATACGAAGCGGGTCCGCTATGTCAGCCGCAATAAAGAACGGCTGGTTACGGTCCGTGCCAACGACGGCAGGCTGACGCTGGGCTATGCCGGCGCACAGATGCTGCATGCTTTTCTTTGCGCACCGCACAATCGTGTAGTGGTTATGGAAGAAGCGGTTCCCTTTATTGCCGACGGGAAAAATGCAATGGCCAAACATGTACTGTCAAGCGACCCTGAGATTCTCGCTGAAGATGAGGTGTTCGTTGTTGATGAATCTGATAATCTTATTGCGACCGGCATGGCAGTTCTTGCCGGTGCTGAGATGACCGGGTTTTGCTACGGAACAGCAGTAAAAGTCAGACAAGGAGTAAACAAAAAATGATGCCGGGTGTTAATCCAAAACAAATGAAAGCCGCTATGCGGAAGATGGGTATGAAGATGGACGAGATTGAAAATGTTGAGAAGGTCGTCGTCTATACCCCGAATGGAAATTATATCTTTGAAAATGCGCAGGTCGTGGGAATCACGATGCAGGGCCAGACTTCATATCAGCTGACCGGCGATATGCATAAGGAAGAACCCGAAATTGAAATCCCGGAGTCCGACGTTGAACTGGTCGCGTCCCAGACCTCGGTTTCCACTGACGAGGCCCGCGCGGCTCTCACCGGGTGCAAGGGAGATATTGCAGAAGCCATTCTTAAACTGACCGCAATATGATAGGAACCAGGCGGATAATTATCCGGGGAAATTCCCGGGAATATTATGTGCGGGCAGGGGAAGGAAAACTTTCAACCGATCTTGGCATGATAGATTTGGCAGAGGCCGCGGGCCTTGAAGACGGCGCGACCATTGTAACGCATCTGGGAAAACCGTTTACGGTTTTAATACCGAAGGCAACGGATTTCTTTTCGCACGGCAAACGCACCGGAGCGCCGATGATGCCAAAGGATATCGGTATGGTAATGGCATATACGGGTATGTGCGCCCGCGACCGGGTGCTGGATGCAGGAACTGGGTCCGGAATTGCGGCTATATTTTTCGGCGGGTGCGCCGGAAGTGTGGTTACCTGCGAGGCACGGGAGGATTTTTCACGGGTTGCGGCCGGCAATATTTCCGATGCGGGTCTGGAAAACGTTGAGACGCGTGCCTGCGATGTTCTGGAGGTCACCGACGGCCCGTATGATATTGTGCATCTTGATATGCAGATAGAAGCCATACACGTTGAGCATGCGTATGCACTGCTGAAGACCGGCGGGTATTTTGCATCGTATACACCGTTTCTGGAACAGACCTTTGTGGTGATGGACACCGCACGAAGGCTGTTTGGAGAGGATAACGTATCGTGCGTTGAGGGGCTGGAACGGGAACTGACCCGCAGCAAACGCGGGACACGGCCGTCAACCCGGGTAGGACATACCGGATATCTGACGGTCGCCCGCAAAATCTGATTTTTAGATTCGTCTCCGGCCCGGAGCAATAATACTGAGATCTAAAATGATGCGTGCGATTTCTTCCGGCAGCTCACGGTCTTCTTTTTCAAGCCAGGTCTCAAAGACACTGAAGTGTGATGATTTCACATAGGACACCACATACTCCGGCGGAACACTGAAGTAGGGCCGCACCAGTTCGCCGGAGAATTTCGCTGAGAAAACTTCTTTCCAGAGCATATCCCTCATGCGTTTCTGAAACCGGCAGTCACCGTTTGCTCCAAACAATGCCCGCGAGATTTCGATGTTGTCAGCCAGATACTGAAAAATGCGGACAACCATATCATGCACCAGACCTTCATCTGTTTTGGCAAACACTTCGTTTTTAATTATCTCGGATAGATTACTGAAAACTTCACTTTCCAGTGCCGCAAGAAGAGACTGCTTATCTTCATAATGCAGATAATACGTTCCTCTGCCGATATCGGCACGTTCGGCAATATCTATTACCTGAATATTATCATATCCTTTCTCCACAATCAGCCCGGCAAATGCCATACGTATGGCCTGCTCGGTCCGGCGTGCCCGGCGGTCTGTTTTATTAATAATCATAAACGCAGTATATGTTTATTTTGAACCGGATATAGAGTTCGTGTTTGGTATCTGGGAGGCGGGAGTGTTCCGGACGAAACATCCTTAGCCTGCCAGCAACAAATATCAATACTATTATTTATCATGCATCGAATCTACCCCGTCCTTATTATCTCCCTCCTGCTGGCCATTGCCGCGGCCGGCTGTGTTACTACATCCCCTTCTCCCTCTTCGGATGACAGACTGGTGATTGCGGTATCTATTGTTCCGGAGGAGACGTTTGTTTACGCCGTTGCCGGCGATCAGGCAGACGTTATTGTTATGATTCCGCCCGGCCACAGTCCGGAGAATTACGAACCGACGCCGGTGCAGATGCAGACGCTCGGCAGTGCCGACATCTACTTTGCCATCGGCGTGCAGGCAGAAGATACAACGATTCTGCCCTCAGTCAGCCCCGATACAAAACTGGTTCGTCTTCAGGACGCGGTGTCTGCTGCGTATCCTGACCGCACCATCGGCTCGGAACGCGACCCGCATATATGGCTGTCGCCGAAACGTGCGGTTGTCATGGTGAATGAAATTGCCGCGCAGCTCAGTGCACTAGACCCGCACAACAGCTCCGTCTATCGGGAAAATGCCGCCGCATATATCAGGCAGCTTTCCGCACTGGACACCGATCTGCATACGCTGCTTGATGCACGTGAAAATAAAAAGTTCATGGTGTATCATCCGGCATTCGGGTATTTTGCGGATGATTACGGTATAACCATGTATGCGCTGGAAGAGGACGGAAAAGAAGCGACCATTCAGCATCTCGAAGAAATGATAGATCTCGCACGCCGTGAAAATATCAACGTATTATTTTATCAGGACGAGGTGGACAGCAGTCAGTCGGCCGCCTTTGCTGAAGAGATAGGAGGAAAAACATTTGCACTGTCTCCTCTTGCTGCCGATTATACGGCTAACCTGCGTTCCATGGCGCAGGCTGTCTATGATGCAGGGGCCGCATGACGGCTGCGGTTTCAATCGAGCATCTGACGGTTGCCTATGAGAACACGCAGGCACTGCATGATGTGAGCCTGACAATTGAAGAAGGAGAGTTTGTCGGTATCATCGGGCCGAACGGCGGGGGAAAATCAACGCTCGTAAAATCCATTCTCGGGCTGGTCCCGATAGCGTCGGGCACGATTCGCCTGTTCGGCGGACCCGTCAAAGAGAACCGCTCTGCGGTCGGCTATGTTCCGCAGTTTGCAGAGGTTGACCGGTCGTTTCCTATCTCGGTTATGGAAGTTGTGCTGACCGCGTTTTTAAAAGGCGGTCTGCATCCTTTTTTTCACTATCGCGAGGATGAAAAGAAACGGGCCTTTGAGGAACTTCAGCGGCTGGGTATCAGCCGGCTTGCCAACCGGCAGATTGCCGGGTTGTCCGGCGGAGAGTTTCAGCGGGTGCTGATAGCCCGTGCTCTGGTAAACAACCCGCGGCTTCTGCTGCTGGACGAGCCGGATGCAAGCATTGACCCGGCGTCGCGTGAACATATTTATCAGCTGCTTGCCGGCCTGAACAAAAAAATCACCATTGTGCTGGTAACGCATAATCACACGGCTGTTTCATCGGCGGTAACCAGTCTGATATGTCTGAACCGCGAACTCATATATCACGGAACCCCGGCCGTTCCCGAACAGGCGTATTACGAGATGTATGGAGGCCTGCATGTTTGAAGAGTTGTTCACCTATCAGTTTTTGCAGAATGCAGTTCTTGCCGGCATTCTTGCAAGTATTGTGTGCGGGATTATCGGTGTCATAATCGTTGAGAAAAAAATGCTCATGATAGGCGGCGGTATTGCACACACGGCCTACGGCGGCGTGGGACTGGGATATCTGGCCGGATTTCCCCCGATCCTCGGAGCGTTTCTTGCGGCACTTATTGCCGCGTTCGGGATAGGGTTTGCCAAACGAAAAGGCGGGGTGCAGACGGATGTGGTAATTGCCCTGTTCTGGTCGCTTGGTATGGCGCTTGGTATTGCGTTTATCGGCATGATGCCGGGCTATCCGCCGGATATGACCTCGTATCTGTTCGGCAACATTCTTTCAGTTACGCACGACGAACTGCTGATGATGGCACTGCTGAGCGCGGCGGTGGTGTTTGTGGTGGTCCTGCTCTTCCAGGACTGGAAGTCGTTTCTGTTTGATCCGCAGTTTGCCGCTATCAACGGCATGAAGACAACGTTTCTTGAGTATCTGCTGCTGGTGCTGGTCGCCCTGACCGTTGTAGTGCTCATCCGCGTGGCGGGGATTATTCTGGTGCTCGCTCTTCTGGCAGCGCCGGCCGCTATTGCCTGTCTGCTTTCCAGACATCTGAAAACACGCATGTGCATTGCGGTGTTCTGCGGGATATTCTTCTGCTGTGCGGGGTTAACGGCGTCAAACTATCTCAACATCGCATCCGGCGCATCAATTGTTATTCTCTCGGCTGCCTCGTATGCGGCGGTGTATATCGGATATCTTATACGCCGGCGGCGCTCTGCCGCCTGCCGGAACGCATAACTTATATCCCGCTCTTTTTAAAGAGCATCAGACAGCGGTCTTTATACTCTTCATCTGATATAATGCCGTTTTCACGCAGACATTTCAGGGCGTCAAGCGACTTGTCAATGGCTGCATCATCCATTCCTTCCCGCGGCTCAAGGGTTACCGAGCGGCGCGGGGCCGGCGGCGGGGAACACACCGTTTTTTTCACAACCGGTTTTGGATGTGCGGGTGCAGCGTAAACCTCGGAATCATCATCCTCGGGACGGAACACCTCCCGGTTATCATCGGTCATGTGTTTATACTTCGCACCGCCCACCCGGGCCCGGCCGCCCGGAAGAATCATGGCATCGCCTATTATCTCTTCATGCCACTGATCATCCATTTTTACTTTATCGGAATCATAAATTACCGCATCTCCTGCCGGATCTGCGTCTGCGGCCGCGGGGACGGGGGCGGGTTCGGCATCTTTTTTCTCCTCTGCGGTCTGCTGAACCATCCGGGTAACCCGCGTCACCATCGCAGATGACAGTGCCTCATCGCTCGCAGCAGATGCGGCAGGAGCGTCTCCTTCAAAGACATCATCGCGGGAATCAGCCGGAAAATGCGAAAACAATGTATCGGTCGATTCAAAACACCCTTTTCCCGGCAGCGGCTCCTCTTCAAACAGATCATCATCTGCCGCCTCGGTCTTTACCGCGCCGCTTCCGCCTTCCATGAGCATATACTCTTCCAGAATCAGATTGCGGCGCTGGGCAATCCTCCAGTTCCCGCCGACCTTTTGCATCATCATCTCACGCAGCGTCAGCAGGCCCGCGCGCACTTCCTCGGCCCGGCTTTTTATCCCGTGAAACAGATACTTCTGATTGTTCACCGTGGTAATCGTCATCGTCGGCGTCAGTGCCCGGGCAAACCGCACATGCACCGACATCAGATCAACATACTGCATCTCATAGAGACGATACACCGTTTCGCGTTCCGGATACGCCCATAAAATCCGCAGCCTCGTCAGCAGAATCGGAACCAGCAGTTTTTCACGGCTCCGTGCATAGAGAACTTCAAGAACCTCTTCGGTCCGTGGAATGTCATCCAGAACTTCTATCGGAAGATCGTATTGATATAAAACTTCGTGGCGCACGATTTGTAAGATTATATTTGGTTCTTCTTATAGTAAAAGTTCGCGAAATGAGAACCAGAAAAGAAAAAATATTGGGGGTGATAGTATCAGGTGATTTTACATCATGCCTGGCATTCCGCCCGGCATTCCACCCATTCCGCCACCCATGGCCGCCATCTCTTCCGGAGACGGTCCGGCGGATTTTGCAGAGGCACTGACATCATCAATTCTGAGAATCATAACGGCTGCTTCTGCGGCGGATGCAATTGCCTGGGTCTTTACCCGGAGCGGCTCAACAACGCCTGCTTTCCACATGTCGACCGGTTTACCCTCAAAGACATCAAGACCGAAGGTCTTCTTGCCTTTCTCGTGGGCTGCACGGAGGTCAACGAGTTTGTCAATCGGGTCAAGGCCTGCGTTTTCTGCAAGAGTCCGCGGGATAACTTCAAGAGCAGATGCGAATGCTTCAATGGCGAGCTGGATTCTGCCGCCCTGGGTTGCTGCGTATTCACGGAGTCTGAGGGAAAGCTCAACTTCCGGTGCGCCTCCGCCGGCGACAACTTTCTTGTCTTCGACGACACAGCCGACCACACGAAGGGAATCTTCCAGAGCGCGTCCGAGTTCATCAACCACGTGTTCTGTTCCGCCTTTGATGATAATGGAAACTGCTTTCGGGTTCTTGCATTTCTCAACGAAGGTCATCTCTTCGCCGCTGCCGACTTTGCGCTCCTCGACCAGTCCTGCAACACCGAGCTCATCGCCGGAGATTGCATCAATGGAAGAGATAATCGAACCGCCGGTTGCACGGGCAAGTTTTTCCATATCGGATTTCTTGACTCTGCGGACTGCAAAGATACCGGCTTTGGACAGGTAGTGCTGGGCAATGTCATCGATACCTTTCTGACAGAAGAGCACGTTTGCACCGGACTTGACAACCTTGTCAACGATTGCTTTAATCATGCGTTCTTCTTCATCAAGGAACAGCTGAAGCTGGTCCGGAGAGGTAATGGAGATCTCTGCATCGACTTCGGTCTTCTTGTATTCAACAGCTGCATTGAGCAGGAGAATCTTGGCGTTCTTGACACTCTTGGGCATGCCCGGGTGGACACGTTCCTTGTCAATGAGCATACCTTCGATAATCTCGGAATCCTCAATTGCGCCGCCGACGCGTTTCTCGACCTTGACGTTTTCAGTGTCAACACTGCCGTCTTCATCTGCCACAAGGGTAATTGCACGGACGATAAGGTCGCAGAGTTTCTCTTTGGATGCTTCTGCGTTCTTGCCGGTCATTGCAGTTCCTGCAATCTTTGCAAGGATGTCGGTGTCTTTTGCTTTGACATCAACTGCCAGCGTCTTGAGAAGCTCCTGTGCCTTCTCTGCTGCCTGACGGTATCCGAGGGTAATAACCGTCGGGTGAACGTCCTGCTCAAGAAGTTCTTCGGATTTCTTTAAAAGTTCACCGGCAATAACAACCGCTGTGGTGGTTCCGTCGCCGACTTCGTCGTCCTGGGTCTTTGCGACCTCGACCATCATCTTTGCTGCCGGGTGCTCAATGTCCATCTCTTTTAAGATGGTCACACCGTCGTTGGTAATGACAACATCACCAATGGTGTCAACGAGCATTTTGTCCATTCCTTTCGGGCCGAGTGTCGTTCTGACAGCGCCTGCAACAGCTTTTGCTGCGGCGATGTTCATACTCTGTGCGTCCCGTCCGCGAGTGCGTGATCCGCCCTCTTTCAGAATTAAAATTGGCTGTCCGCCAAGTTGTGCTGACATAGTATAATCACCTATACCCTCAAAGGGGTACTGTATGAATTATGTTGTTTAGTAGTTCTATATAAATATGGATGTTTCATTACTCCAATCGAAGGGTAAAAACAAAATAAAATCAGTGTGCGGTGGTGCGTGGGGCAGTACGCGCCATCATGAAAGAGATATTTGGTTATCTATCGGCAAACCGTATCAGCGAGTAGAGGCCGTCTGCTATCGGGTGAACTTCGAGCATCGGCGAAAATTCATGGACCGTTACGCCTTTTCTGACAAGGTAGCCCAGATAGGTCCCGACGACACCGGTCGCCGGACCTGAGGTTGCAAACCCGAGAATTTTTCCATCATCCGCGTCAACCGACAACAGCATATGGCCGACCGAGCCGTCTGCCACATGCCAGAATGAACCCGGGCCTGCAATGTTGGGCGAGCGATAGGTCGCACCGGTTTTAACTGCTGCACATACCGTGTAGTCCAGCCCGAGCACGACGGTAAAGGGAATCTGCGTGAGATCAATGGTGCGCGGACGGCCGCATATGGCATCTGCCGCGGCAAAACCCTGAAGGCGTGCTACGGGGGTGAAATACGGCGCACCGGTGCAGTCGCCGCAGGCGTAGATTCCTTTGACGGACGTTTCCATATGCTCATCGACGATGATGGCACCGTCGCTGCGTTTGGCAACACCTGAAACAAACGGCGTTTCAGGACGCATGCCGCAGGCGAAGAGGACAGCGTCACAGGGGATGGTTTCATTGTTGATAACCACGCCTTCGACTTTACCGGTTCCTATCACCCGCTCAAATGAAGCATGTTCCATAATGTGTATACCTGCCATGTCGCGGCGGGCATCTTTGAGCAGGGGTTCGGGAAGAACCGATAACAGACCGCTGCGGGCCGCCAGATACACTTCAACCCCGAACGCCGCATAAATATAGGCAAACTCGGCCGCTGAAATACCGCCGCCGACAATAACCATCCGGCGCGGCAGCGCCGGCATGGTTTTAATGCTGCGGGCGGTATAGGTGCCGCAAAGATGTGCCCCGGGCACATCGGGGATATTCATCTGTGCGCCGGCAGCAATAACAACCGCTTCTGCCTCACGGGCCGCACCGTTGACCCATACTTTTCCGTCGCGGACCTCGGCTTCTACGCCGTATTCGATTTTTACACCGGCCGCAAGTGTTTCCCGTTCCAGAATATGGGTGAGCCGCTCCTGAACCGCCTCCAGTTTCTCAATCATCACCGGATAATTCAATGCAGGTGCAGCAGACAGCACGCCCTGAGCCGCCAGAAACGCTGCTTCTTTGATACTCCGGGCGACATCGTTGAGTCCGCAGATGAGCATACATCCGTCATGCGCACACTGTCCGCCCAGTGCCCTTTTTTCAAGAAGCGTTACTTCACGTCCCGCACCTGCAAGACGCAGGGCGGCCATGCGGCCTGCCGGTCCGCCGCCGATAACAATAATCATACTAACAGACCCTTAGAAAACCTCGCATCCTTCATCAGACGGAAGAGCCAGTTCCTGTCCGTTAAATGCATTGACCTCGACAATATCCTTTTTACCTCTGACCTGCCAGACCGGCACGTAAACCTTGCTGACCTTGAGAATAATATTTTCTTCTGTTGGCTTGAACTCTTTTTCTTCAGCAAAAATTGCATCGCCTGCGGTTGTTTTTATTCTCACGCGCCGGGTGAGTTTTTTAATCAGTGCTGAAAGTACGGACTCTTCGGCTTCTTCTTTGAGGGTTACCGGATGAATAATATCAGCGTCTGCCGGAATTTCAGCAGGGACCGGGACCGCGTCCGCCCCGAACTCTCCGGCAAGCCCGTTAATTGCATTCAGCCATCCGCTGCCTTCATCATCAAAACAGACACTCTTTCCCTTATACGATGCTTCCCCGCCGCTGGTGTAATGATAATACCAGTATGGAATCATACGCAGGACGGTCGGGCCGTCCTGATGAGCCACCCGCACGGCATCTTTTGCAGAAATCCGCACCGGCAGCATCATGTCATAGCCTGCCCGCGGAATATCCGGAGTTACCGACGCAGGATATGCATAGGACGGAGAAGATGCAATATCAAACGCCACACCATACAGCCGTGCTTCGGCGGCGGCACGGATATATTGCAGGAACGTTTCTTTTGTCCAGAACGCTGATTCTTTCGGCTGGAAATACGTGTTTGCGGTAACAATCAGTTTATCACAGCGAACCTTTGAGCCGCGCAGCATGATAGTGTATGGTGCCATATCAAAGCGCTGCAGAAGGTTGAGGTCGTCTGAACACATGACAATAATACATTTATTGTCTCTTATTCCTGACAGATTGAACGGCCCCTCCTCTGCCTCGCAATCGTATCCGGCGGTTGTGAGAACGCGGGTTATCTCGACAACTGCTTCTTCGTGATTTAGTTCACCCATAATTATCCTCTACTATTGGTGTTTCAATTTGATAAAGGATTACGACTGGAAAGAGAAGCCCTGACAGTTGACCGCGGGCATACGTTTGTGCGAACTTTTCTGTATCATGGCAAGAACCCGTTCTTCCTGCCCGGTTTCAGGCTTAAACTCATTGAGTTCAAGATTAAAGAGAGCCGCGTCCAGTTCACGGTAGCTGATACCCAGTTCTCCTTCATCGGTCTGTCCTTCATAGAATCCGGCGCTGGGCGCTTTATTGAGTATGGCCTCCGGGATTTCAAGTTCGCGGGCAATCGTGTAGACATCTTTTTTATACAAATGCAGCAGCGGCTGGATATCAGCAGCCCCGTCACCCCATTTGGTGGAGTAGCCTATTAGATATTCTGTTTTATTTGAGGTCCCGCAGACCAGATACCCTTTGGCAGCGGCGATGTTATACAAGATGGTCATTCGCAGGCGTGCAGCGATGTTTCCGCTCAGGAGCGGGGTGAGCGTAATGTGGGGTGCCGCAGAGAACGCATCCATAATTCCGTCAAGCGGCACGCTTAGCAGTTCTATACCAAGCGTGGCGCAGAGCGTTTCAGCATCTTTGATGTCCTGCGTGCTGCCGGACGCGGCAGGCATACTAACGCCGATCACCCGTTCGGGCCCGGCCGCTTTTACGCTCAGGGCTGCCGCAACCGCGGAGTCGAGGCCGCCGGAAATGCCGACGACCACCCCGGCCGTGCCGCTTTGCCAGATGGCGGTTCGTATAAGGTCTTTTATTTTTACAATTTCACATCCGATACAGCTACAGGTTGTCATGTTCTATCTCCTCAAGATGGTCTGCTATATTTTTCAGGGCATACATTGACCCGGGCCGGTCGCGGGAAAACCCGGTAAGAAACCCGGTTACCGGCGTTGTTTTATCTTCCGGCATTTTTTTCCATCCGTGCGTTTCAGCATAGAGGTAAATTTCATGGGCAGGGATTGCCGAAAACGGAGATATACACCGTTTATCCCGGCGTTCAAGATAGCTGATCTGGGTGCCTGCAACGACCGCCGAAAACAGAGCGCAGGCGGTGTCGTCCAACGTATCAGCGCTAAAGAGGGTCGTTGATTCACGTTCATCGGCAGTAAACATGATGTCAGAACGTTTGCAGAACAGACCGCTTACAAAGACCCGAAGTGCAAACGATTGGTAATCATCTGTTTCGCGGATAAAAATCCGTTCGCCTGATGCCAGTCCTCCTTTTTTACGAATCTCTTTTTTTGCCCGGGTTTCAATATCAGCTATCAGATGCCGCATACACAGAGCGCGACCTGCATACGGCTGCATGACAACTGCTTCAGCAGAGCATTTACTGCATACCATCCTGGGTCTATATATGACGTATTAAAAAAAGAAACTGCCGGGTGGGGCAGTATCAAAACTTACTCGATAATATATTTCTTGAGAAGTTCGTTCCACTTTTCAGATGCCATCAGTTTGGTCAGGCCGTCATTGACGATCTTTTCAAGCTCGGCGTCACCTTTTCGGAGTGCAACACCATACTCTTCACCGGTTGCGATGGTGTCAAGCAGGACGAGGTCGGACTTTCCTTTGATGTAGTCTTTAATATTGACATCGTCAAAGATAACGGTCTGAACCTGACCGTTTTGTAAGTCTACCATCGACATCGGGAAGGTGTCGTAGAGTTTTATCTGGTTGGATTTAACCATCTTGTTGTAGGTCTCTTCGCCGAAGAAATCCTGCATCCACTGGTCGGCCGAGCAGCTTCTCTGAACGCCGATAGTGAGTTTGCCTGCTTTAAATTCGTCAATGGTAACCGTAGATCCTTTCTTTACGGCGATACCCTGATCAACTTTCCAGTACGGAATGGAGAAGTTTACCTTTGCTGCGCGCTCCGGAGTAATACTCATGCCGGAGTAAACCATGTCAATCTTGCCGGCAAGGAGTGCTGAGATAATGCCGTCCCATGCGACCGGTTTGATCTCAACCTTGAAGCCGCCCTGTTCTGCAATCCACTGGATTGATTCAACATCGAAACCAACTGCGGTGCCGTTTGCATCAATGTAGGAATAGGGTTTGTAATCTCCGTCAATTCCGACAACATATGTTTTTTCAGTCGGGGCGGTTGACACGCATCCTGCCATAATGACTGCAAAAATAACCAGAAGGGACACACCGATCCCATACAACATTTTTTTATCCATCTCTAAATCAATTGTAAGTATTATCTATAAATTACTTGCTATGTTCCGGGCGGAACGTGGTGATGCAAAAATAAACCGTTCAGAAAAAAATGAGGGGGGACTATATCATGCAGCAATATACTTTTCAATCAGTTCGTTCCATTTGGTTGAGTTCATGAGTTTGGATAACCCGTTATTTATTTTTTCCTGCAATACTGCGTCCTCGTTTCGCATGGCAACACCGTATCTTTCCCCGGTATCAATGGTTGTCATGAGCTCGAGGTTATCTGACGCTTTGAGATAGGAGAGAATGTTTAGATCATCCTGCATCGCACAGTCTATGGTCCCGGCGGATACTGCGTCCAGTGCTTGAGCAAGCGAGTCGAATTCCTTGATTTTACCGGTGGCAGACATTTGTGCATAGCTTGGGATGTTCTCTTTTATCCAGTCGAGGGTGGTAACCCCGCGTTGAATCCCCACACTCATAGTGCCGCTCATGAAGTCGTCATAGGTCCAGTTGGTGCCTTTTTTTATTGCTATTGCCTGATTGGCTTTCCAATAGGGGTTGGAAAAGGTTACCTGTTTTTGCCGGTCTTCGGTGATGGTCATGCCGGAGTAAATCAGGTCAATTTTTCCGGCAAGAAGTGACGGGATAATTGTTTCCCATGAGACCGGTTTAAACGTTATGGAAAATCCTTCTTCTTCAGCTATCCATTTCACTGATTCAACGTCAAATCCGACAATATTTCCATGTTCATCATGATATGAATACGGCGGAAGATTTGACATATCAATGCCGACCACATAGGTCTTTTTAGTGTCTCCGGTAATACAGCCCGCAGAACAGATGATCATAGTAAGAACTATACCTGCTATCAGGCCGCGCTGCCATCCTCTCATAAGAGTAATGAGAGTTATAAGTATATTATTCTTTTAGGTAGAGGTAGCAGTGACAGTGACCGTCGGCGGCGATCTCGGCTTTTGAGTTGCGGCACGGGCAGAGATACTGCCGGTCTTTTTCTTCGTCGCCGGACGGGAGGCGGCAGGGACAGTATTTTTTGCCGCGAACGATTTTATTTCGTGCAAGTCCTTCTATGACGGAGTCTGCAATGCCGGTGTCCGGGTTGATGGTCCAGTTGTTGATCTCTGCAATGTGTTCAATGCCGGGACGAATCGCGGCTGCCACTTCCAGAATTTCTTCTCGGGTCGGGGGTGTTGTCATACTGAATTATGATTGCTGTTTAGTTATTAACTTGTCTAATTCCGGCTGAAGGAGCCGGCGGGCGGAGGGTTTTAACCGGTCGATGAAAAGTATGCCGTTGTGATGGTCGGTTTCATGACAGAAGACACGGGCCGGCAGACCCCGGAGTTCGGTTTCAACGATGTTGCCGTCTTCGTTTTGATACCGGCATCTGATTTTTTTCGGGCGGCGCACGGGACGCTGAATGCCGGGAAGGCAGGGGCTGCCTTCGATATCCTCGACCATTGCTCCTTCGGAGAGTATTTCGGGGTTTGCCCCGCGGATGGTGGTTCCGGCTGCGTGGACAATGAACAGGCGTTTGGTAACGCCTATCTGCGGCGCGGATAGGCCGATGCAGTGATGGCAGGCCATGGTGTCTTCCATGTCGGTCAGGATTTTTAGTTCTTCGGGGCCGATGCGGTCCACTTTTTCGCATATGGCAGTGAGCAGCGGGTCGCCGTATAACCGGACGGGGCGAATCATGGTATCTGGTTTATTCTGTAAGATAGTAAGGGTGCGGGTAAACCGGTGTCCCGGCAGATAGGTTTTTATGAAGGCTGAGCTATCTATAATTATCATGAAAAAAACAGTTTTCCTCATCACAGCCCTTGCTCTGGCTGTGTTTCTTCTGCTTCCTGCGGCAGTGAGCGCGCCGGGTACGGAAACAATGACGATCGCGGTTTCATCCAGTCCGGCCGGTGCAACGGCGGTGTATAGTGCGACCGGTGAACGGATTACGACGCCGGGTTCTTTTACTATCCACGGCGGAACGCAGTACTGGGGGGCGGATAGTATTATTTATATTTCCAAAGAGGGATATGAGCCGTACTATACCCAGATTTACGGGTCGGAGTTTTATGACGGCGGGATTATTTCTGTGTCGGCCGCGCTGACGCCTGTTTCAACGGATGGGGAGCTCTCGGTTTCGTCAACGCCATCGGATGCGTCCGTTTATGTTGATGGTTCGTATGCCGGTACAACGCCGCTCTCGATTACGGTTGATGCGGGGTATCATTCGGTGACGATACGGAAATCAGGGTATGTCAGCTGGACCGGTTCGACTACGGTTGCTGCCGGGCAGACGGCGTATCTGTCGGGTTCTTTGTCTCCGGTGACTACATACGGGTATCTTTCGGTTTCGTCGAGTCCGTCGTATGCGGATGTGTATGTGAGCGGGGTGTATAAGGGAGAGACGCCGCTGACGATGACGCTGCCGGCGGGGACCTATCGCGTTGAGGTGAAGGAGTCAGGATATGCGGGGTATGCGGCTACGGCTGTTGTTACCGCCGGGTCAACTGCTTCGATAAATGCTGCTCTTACGCCGAATCCGGGATACGGGTATGTGAATATTGCGTCGTTCCCTTCAGGTGCGGCGGTGTATATTGACGGGACGTATGTAGGCAATACTCAGTATTCTTCTTCGGCGTCGAATCCGAATTATATGCATGCCGGGCCGTTTACTGCCGGGACTGCACATACGCTGATGCTGAAGATGGATGGGTATTCAACCTACTCGACGTCGTTTGCGGTGTCGTCAGGGGAGACAAAAACGTTTGTGGTGACGATGTCGCAGAATCCGTCGCAGACGACGGCGTCCCTTTATATTACGTCTACGCCTTCGAATGCGGAGGTGTTTATTGATAATGCCTATTATGGAACGACGCCGGCCTATATTGGAGATATTGCGGCAGGAACGCACACGGTCCGGGTGGCTGCGTCCGGGTATCAGTCGTGGGAGGAGAGTAGTTACTTTGGCGCGGGGCAGGGGGTTGAAAAAAGTGTGGTGCTTTCCCCCACGCCGGTTCCGACGCCGACCGCAACTCCGGTGCCGCTGGCAGGTCTGATTGCGGCACTCGGGGCGGCGGCGGTTGTGGCGGCTGTGAGACGGATGTAATTTTTGTAATGGTTCACTCCTTTTTTATGGGGGGTGAGCAGTTACTCTTTTTAGATGAAAAACATCTTGTATGGTTTTCATCGGGGGTGCTTGAGGCAACGCCTCATGTTGTTGTTTTACGGACAGGATCGAATGTCGTTTACGTTGTCCCGGTCCATTTCCGGTAAGCAGTTGTATCCCGGGTTTGACACTTTTATCACCCTCTCTTTATATCATAATTATGCATGCCCGGGGTCTGCGGCCAATAAATGTTGCATCCTGCATAACTCCCGGGAGCAGATTAACCCATTTTGATCCATCTGACGCTGAAGCTCTCCCTATATGAGAGTGTCTTTTTCCGTGTCGCTCAGACGCTTCTGAAATGACCAGATAGTAGAATAATCGGGTATTTTATCTGGGTGTCCAAGAAAATCGCGGAAAGAGAGACGATCATATGCCTCGTGCTCAAGTTGGAGAAGAGATAGACCATACCATTGCTGAAGGACAAGGAGTTTGATTATGAGCACAACATCATAGTTCGGCCGATCACCGTGGCCATTGGAATTGGTGTATAAATCACAGAGAAGGGGGCGAAAGTACTGAACGTACTCATACTTAGTATTGGGAGGCAGAAATGAAAGTACTTTCGGGTTAATCGAAATCCTCTACAATATCTGCTAGGAGTCCCGCATATGGGGTGTGTATAATCAGGGGTAATTATATAATATATATGTGGTAAAATACTATTGATTAAACCGGGCAGGGTTATCAGTTGCAAATAATGTCAAAAACCTCAAGAAAACCTGATACCTCTGCTATCGGCGGGAAAAACCATCGTCGACATCTGCGAAATGTTCGGTAAAATCCGTCTGAGCTGCAATTATCGAAATGCAATCACCCTGTCTCCTGCTCTTTTTTTGCCGGGTGAAACATACCGGTAACTTAGATATTGCGTAGTTTGGGATTCTACGCGAGAATTAAAGAGATATGCGGCTGAGTGAAACTTACCGGCAACTTAGATATTGCGTAGTTTGGGATTCTACGCGAGAATTAAAGAGATATGCGGCTGAGTGAAACTTACCGGCAACTTAGATATTGCGTAGTTTGGGATTCTACGCGAGAATTAAAGAGATATGCGGC
>CAZAWD010000003.1:0-19333 GCA_964488725.1 uncultured Methanomicrobiales archaeon
TCGCTTTGACGATCCAGTCCGGAGAGATGGTCGGACTTATCGGAGGACCCGGCAGTGCCAAATCAACACTTGTTCAGCTTATCCCGCGGCTGTATGATGCAACAGAAGGCACGGTACAGGTCGGCGGGCTGGACGTGAGACGATACGATCTGCACGCTCTTCGCGATGCGGTTGCAGTTGTTCTACAGAAAAATGTTCTCTTCTCCGGCACCATCAAAGAAAATCTCCGCTGGGGAAATGCCGGGGCAACCGATGAGGAAATTGTTCATGCGTGCCGGCTTGCGCAGGCCGATGAGTTCATCTCAAAATTCCCCGATGGCTATGACACTAAGATTGAGCAGGGAGGGTCGAACGTTTCCGGCGGCCAGAAACAGCGGCTCTGTATTGCCCGTGCGCTACTGAAGAAACCAAAAATTCTCATTCTCGACGACTCGACCAGTGCTGTGGATACCAAGACTGACGCACGTATCCGTCAGGCATTTAAAGAGGAGTTGCCCGATACCACCAAACTCATTATTGCCCAGCGGATATCTTCAATTGAAGGTGCGGATAAGATAGTCGTGCTTGACAACGGCCGGATAAGTGCGGTCGGCACGCACGCCGGGCTTCTGGACTCGAATCCGATTTACCGTGAAGTGTATTTGTCGCAGATGCAAAATGCAGGAGGGTCAGTATAATGCCGCCCATGGGTTCCCGCAGCGGGCACACTGCCCGGAATGGTTCCGGGCCAAAGAACGCAAAGCGGACCATCCGCCGTATTCTCTCGTATCTTGCAGCGTACAGGATACGGTTTGGTCTGGTACTGCTGTGTATTCTTATCGGTTCAATTACCGGGGTTATCGGCTCTCTCTTTCTGGAAATCCTGATAGATGATTATATCCTTCCGCTGATAGGCAGTGTTAACCCTGATTTCAGCGGCATGTTCCGTGCGATTCTTCTCATGGGCGGTATATATCTTGCCGGTGTTCTTGCAACCTTCGTTTACACGCGGGTGATGGTGGTTATCGCGCAGGGAATTTTAAAGAAGGTGCGTGATGATATGTTTGCAAAGATGCAGGCACTGCCGGTAAAATACTTTGATACGCATGCGTTTGGTGACACCATGAGCAGGTATACCAACGATACCGACACTCTCCGGCAGATGATTTCCCAGAGTATTCCTCAGATGTTTTCATCACTGATAACCATCGTTGCGGTGTTTGCGGCGATGATCTATACCAGTTTCTATCTGACCCTTATTGTTGTCGTGACCATCGGCATTATGTTTCTGGCGATGAAAAAGATTGGCGGAGCATCGGCACGGTATTTTGTCCGGCAGCAGAAATCGCTTGGGCAGGTCAACGGATATATTGAAGAGATGATAAGCGGGCAGAAGGTGGTGAAAGTGTTTTGCCATGAAGATGCGTCTGCCAGCGGTTTTGATACGCTCAACGATGAATTGTGCGGACATGCGACGAAGGCAAATACCTATGGAAATATTTTCATGCCGGTGATTGCCAATATCGGCAATATTCAGTTTGTTCTTATTGCGATTGTCGGCGGCGCGTTTGCGGTGTTTGGTGTGGGCGGTATGACGCTTGGCGGAATTGCAGCGTTTCTCCAGTTGTCAAAGAGTTTTTCCATGCCGGTAGCGCAGGTTTCCCAGCAGATAAATTCGGTGGTGATGGCGCTTGCGGGTGCGGAACGGATTTTTGAACTCATGGACGAGGTGCCGGAAACCGACGGCGGGACGGTTCGTCTGGTGAATGCAAAAGAGGAAAACGGAAAACTTGTTGAGTGCGGTGAGGCGGAGTCGGCGAATATGTGGGCATGGCGGCGTGAGGAGGCCGACGGCACGGTTACCTACCGCCGGCTCACCGGTGATGTATGGCTGAATGATGTAACATTTTCCTATGTGGAAGGAAAACCGGTGTTGCATGATATTTCGCTGTATGCAAAGCCCGGACAGAAGGTTGCACTGGTCGGCGCGACCGGTGCGGGCAAGACGACGATTACAAATCTTATCAACCGGTTCTACGACATCTCAAAAGGCGAAATATATTATGACAGCATTGATGTCCGTGAGATTCGCAAAAGTGATCTTCGCTACTCCCTCGGCCTTGTCCTTCAGGATGTGAATCTTTTCAGCGGAACTATCATGGAAAATATCCGGTATGGAAAACTGAATGCAACTGACGCGGAGGTGTATGCTGCAGCACGCCTTGCGAATGCGGATGAGTTTATCTCGCGGCTGCCCGACGGGTATGAGACGGTGCTATCCGGTGACGGCAGCAGTCTGTCGCAGGGACAGCGGCAGCTCTTATCAATTGCACGGGCAGCCGTGGCCAACCCGCCGGTGATGATTCTCGATGAAGCAACATCAAGTATAGATACCCGCACCGAGTCGATTGTTCAGGCCGGCATGGATTCGCTGATGAAAGGCAGGACCGTGTTTGTAATTGCGCACCGGCTCTCAACCATTCGAAATGCTGATGCAATTATGGTGATGGAAAACGGACGGATTATTGAGCGGGGAACCCATGAGAGTCTGGTTGAAAAGAAAGGTAAATATTACCAGCTGTATACCGGAGCGTTTGAACTGGAGTAAAATTAAAAAAAAAATTACTCTTCTTTTTTCGCAGGAGAGATTCTTTCTTTTGTTTTATTTGAAACTGCCCCTATCCATATGGTAAAGAAGACGGCAATCACGGTTACAAATATCGCGTATCCGAGCATGGCAGGAATACTGCTTTGATCTCCGAATATTTCCTTAAAGATTGTCTGAATTGCTGCGTTCCATGCCAGCGCTGCAACCAGCCCGAAAGCCGCGGTAATCAGTGCTGCCAGTTTATCAATTACATCAACTGAAAATGACATAGAATTACATATGCAATTGAACTATTTATCTTTCACGGCTTTTTCATTCCCGACACTCCGGGAATAGCCCAGTGTTTCTCAAGCTTGTTTATGCCGATTGTTGTAATGGTTACCAGAACCAGATAGAAAATACCGACTGCTGCAAACGCTTCAAAGTACATAAAATACTTACTTGCAATAATCTTTGCCGCTCCTGTCAGCTCGATGACCGTTACCACATACGCAAGCGACGAGTATTTTATCAGATAGATAAACTCGTTTGAAACCCCGGGAAGTGCCCGGCGCAGCGCCTGCGGAACAACCACATATACAATGGCCTGTAACTTTGTCATTCCAAGGGATCGTGCAGCAAGCATCTGACCTCTCTTAATCGACTGTAATGCTCCACGCAGATACTCTGAGTTATATGCTGAGTTACACAGAATAAATCCGGTTAATGCCGACAGATACGATCCCAGTACAATTCCGATTGACGGCAGACCGAAGTAGAGAATAAACAGCAGAACAAGAAGCGGACAGCCCCGGAAGAAAATCACATACAGACGTGCCAGAAACTGTATCGGCTTTGGTCCGTAAATCCGTGCTATTGCTACAATAAGTCCGAGCAAAAATCCGAACGGTGCTGTCAGCAGCACCAGCTGAAGAGTAACTGCCAGTCCGTCCCAGAGAGCCGGAAGCAGAATGTCCTGCCAGAACGGAATCTGCTCCGCGACATAATCCATTATGTCTGTTAAGATTGTGGAATTAGCTGCCGCGTCCATATTACTCTTCTAGATACGCTCCCATAAACGCCCGCATTCTGGCAAAATCAGGGCTGTCTGGAATATCGGCCGGGTTGCCGCGTTCGATAATCTCCCCATGCTCCATTAACAGAATCTCTGTTGCAAATGAGGTTGCAAACTTCATCTCGTGCGTAACCACAATACAGGTCATTCCCTGTGCTGCAAGATTACGCATAACCTCCATCACTTCACGTTTCAGTTCAGGGTCAAGTGCTGAGGTCGGTTCATCAAAGAGCATAACCTCAGGGTCCATTGCAAGTGCGCGTGCAATTGACACCCGCTGTGCCTGCCCGCCGGAAAGCTGTGCCGGATAAAAATCCGCACGGTCTGCCAGTCCCACTCTTTCGAGTTCAAACATCGCTTTCTCGCGCGCCTCTTTTTTATCCATTCCTTTTACTTTTAACAGGGCCAGCTCAACATTGCGCACTGCTGTCAGATGATCAAACAGATTAAAATTCTGAAACACCATCCCCATCTTCTGGCGATAATAATTAATCTTCTTCCCTGAATTTGTAATTTCCTCACCGTTTAGATACACCGTGCCGGAATCCGGCTCGGTCAGCTGGTTAATACAGCGCAGAAGCGTAGACTTCCCTGTTCCCGACGGTCCTACAAACACTTTCTTTTCGCCGCGGAACACATCAAAAGAAATATTTTTCAGTACCGCAAGGTCTCCGTATGCTTTTGAAAGATTATCTACTCTGAGAATAGGTGTATTATTATCACTCATATCTGTTCACCTTCATTTCCAAATCCCGGAATCCGGACTTTCTTTTCAATACGCTGAATTAACATCATACCTCCGTAGTTCAACAGAATAAACACCACCGCACAGGTTAAATACAGAAGCATCGGCTCACCCGTGAGCGTAATTACCTGACTTGTCCGTGTCAGCAGTTCGGCTACCCCGATAACATACGCAACCGATGAATCCGTCAGCAGCACCGGATATTCATTTGACCATCCCGGCAGTGAAAGGCGCAGGGTCTGGGGAAGAATAATTGAACGTATTGCCTGCCATTTCGTCATTCCAAGCGACCGCGCTGCAAGCATCTGGCCGTCGGCAATTGACTCAATAGACCCGCGGAAAATCTGCGACTGATACGCCGCACTTCGCATACCAAGCACAACCACCGCAACCGCAAATGCCGGAAGATCAAAGCCCATCACCGGGAAAAGGGCAAAGTAGAACAGAAATAATAATACAATATTTGGCAGTCCGCGGAAGAACCAGACATAAATCACTACCAGTCCGCGAACAAATTTCGGACCATATACCTGCCCGAGTGTCAGCACAATCCCGCAAAGGAACCCTATCAGGAGAGCCAGCCCTACGAGGAGCAGGGTAACACCGACGCCTTCAAGCAGATATCCTGCCGAATTGGTTACTGCGGAAATGGATTCAAACATGGGGATACAAAAATTCTGTTCAGTTACCTATGCTATTGGTTCTCCTATCAGAAAAAAGAGTATGACTTTATCCGCTGTGAACCGCCGAACATATCCCATTTTCTTCACTCACCATTCCTTTGGAAACTGCAAGCGTCACGCCTTCTTCCACCCGCTGTTTTACCGCGGATGTTGCTTTGAACCCGAGAACAATTGCCGTCTGACGGACCAGATCAAAACGCGGCGTTGCAAACTGTTTCGTCAGCAGAATCTGTGCGGCATATGCAATCTCGGCTAACGCCACCGTATCTATCGACCATTTACCGCTGCGTTCCCGCGCATTCAGGACCCCCGCCGGAATTGAAATATATCCTTCCTCATCACGCACCAGCTGGCAGTCGGCTGCTGCCGCGTTGGTGAGTGCTGCAATTCTGTTTTTAATTGCGGGCGTCATACGCGGGACCCGTCCGAGCTCCTTGATTCTGGCGGCAAGCAGCACATCAGAGACGGGTCCTTCGACCGCGGCAATCTCTAATATTGCCGTCGTCAGAACAGAATCCGGAACCGAAGCAAACTGATTATAACTTTGCAGAACCGACGACTCGCAGCAGACATACGGGACAACCGCCGTGCCGGCCCCCGCCGGGCTCTGTATCGGCGCGGCCTCTTCGGGTTCTTCTTTCTCCGTCTCCGGCACTTTTGTCTCTTCTAACTCCTCCGGCTCATTTTCATCCTCTATTGTCTCCACAGTTTCCGCCGGCACCATTGATGCTGCATGAGCGGTCTGCGGCGCCGTATCATTCATCTCCGCCTTCGCCAGGAAGTCGAGCAGAATTTTCGTGCATGACGCCGGGTGCTGGAACCATTCAGCTGACCATACCCTGATAAGATTCCAGCCCAGCCCTTCCAGCACCTGTCCGCGCAGACGATCCCGGTCGCGGGTATCCTCAGCCGACCAGTAATACGGCCCGTCACACAAAACCCCTGCAAGATACACTCCCGGATTTTTCACATCGGCAACGGCAAGATCAATCCTGAACCCGGCACATCCCACATTTCTTTCCACCGTATATCCTGCTTCCTCAAGCATTCGTGCAACCGTCTCTGAAAACAGCTCCGTTGTCTCCTCTCCATCATCTGCATTCTGGGAAAGCATCGCGGTATTTCGCGTCTCTGCATATGACAAAAACGCTGCAAGCGCTGAAACTCCGGCCGACGTCTCTGCATCAACCGGCAAATCAAACCCGCGGAAATTTGAAAACACCACACACCGTTCCCGTGCCCGGGTGATTAACACATTCAGCCGCCGCTCGCCTCCTTCCTGATTCAGCGGTCCGAAATTTCTGGACAACCGGTGATTCTCATCAAACCCGTATCCGATACTGATAAGAATCGTATCGCGTTCATCGCCCTGCACCGTTTCAAGATTCTTCACAAAGAAATTTTCACCGTTTGCCGGCCGCATCCGTATCTCAACATCCGGATTATCGCGCAGAAGCAGATCAACCTCGCGGCGGATAATCTCCTGCTGTTTTGTCGAAAACGTCGCAACCCCCAGCGTCTTATCCGGGAACCGTTCGTAATACGAAATAACTGCCGCTGCCACCGCCTTTGCTTCTCCGCGGTTCACCCCGGCTCTGCCTCGTTCATACACCGCATCAGGTACCTGTATCAGTGACAGCCCGAGCTCCGGCGTATCATGCATCGGAGACGGAAAAACCATCAGCGTTCCGTCATAAAACTCCGCATTGGAAACAGTAATCAGCGACTCATGCCGTGAACGATAATGACAGCGCAGACGCCGGGTGGGAAACACCTGTTTGCAGACATGTAACAGGCTTTCCATATCAGTAACCGCTGCCACACTCTCCGTCTCATCCTCCTCTTCATCCGCCCCTCCTATCTTTTCAAAGAACGTTGTCGGCGGAAGCTGACGCGAATCTCCCATCACCACCAGCTGTTTTCCGCGCATCAGTGCGCCGAGTGCATCCTCCGGCTTAACCTGACTTGCCTCATCGAAAATAATAATATCAAACTGCACCGATCGCGGATCAAGATACTGTGCCGCCGACAGCGGACTCATCATAAAACACGGCTTAATTTTCTGTATCAGCCCGCCGGCTTTTGTCATCATCATCCGAATAGACATATGACCGCGTTTGCGGTTGAACTCACCGGTCAGAATCCCCATCTCGGAATCCCGCGAAGCGCCGGCAAACATCTCAGGAACATTTGCATCCAGCATCTGCACAATCCGCTTTGAGTTCAGTGCAACGGCCTGCCGGTCATACTCTTTAAATGCTGCAATTTTTTGTTCATGCGGAATCTGTGCAAAATGTGCCAGCGCGGGTCTGGTCTGATACGCCTCTTTCAGCAGTGCATCCGCATACCCGGTAAGATATGCCGGAATAAGTGCTTCTGCGCTTATTTTATCCGTAAACAGCAGAGGAATCAGCGGTGCCGCCGTCGTTGCACTGCACACATCAAGATACGTCAGGAACTTACTCCACTCCTCCAGCCGGTCAATATTGGTAATCCATATATCTGCAAACCTGCGCAGTTGTGAAAACTCTGCATCAGCTTCAGACTCAGGAATAGAAAGCCGTGCGAACAGAACAGTTCGTGCCTCACTATAGGTTACCACCCCTTCTTCCAGCGCATCAAAGAGCGGCTGCATCACGGCCGGAGTCAGAGCGCCCGAACAGAGCCGTTCAATCGTCCGCGACGATGCAAGCCCTTCCTGCATCATGGTCAGAATCGCGTATATCCAGTCCCTGTATTCCTGCAGCATCCCGGGATCTGTATCCTCTCCTTTCCATACCGGTGCAAACAGGGAAAGATACGCTGACTCACTGCCTCTCCACTCATCGCGTTCTGTCAGATAATTTCGTGCATCTTTTAGATCATTGAGGATCTCCGTATCCGGCGGCAGAGCTCCGCCGTAGAACGTTGTCAGTTCACCTCGGATACGTTTATAGTCGGAGGAAAACAGTTTGCCGATAGAACTTTTTTCAGAAAGCGTCAGATATTCAGAGTAAAGCCGTGCCGGGTTCCGCTTAAAAATATCTTCTGAAAATATCTGAAGAATTTTTTCCCGGTGTCCGCTCAGATTTTTCATTTTGCTGATGAGATGTTCAACCGCGACCGTATTTTTCCAGAGCGAATTATTTAAAATGCCCGGCGTCGTTGAAAAACCGCGTGTAAGCCGCCGGCAGGTCTCCATCATGATTGATATTTCCGTCTCACTTCTGGGAAGCGGAAGGTCTGCGGTATCGGCAATCTTTCGCATCGTTGTCAGCAGTTTTTCAATACACGTCTGATAGGTGACAACCAGCTCATAAATTTCGTCACGATCGCTTGGAAGAATCAGTCCGGGTCGCGTCTCTGCCCACGGATGGGACGACACGGTCTCTGCGTCATGCAAAAGCACCGGAAGGTATGCTTCGATATCGGCGAGTGCGGCAATCGCTGCCTGATACTCTGCGGGCCCGATAGCATCAGCTCTCTCAATTGAAACTTTTGCCAGCCGGTAATTCTTTCTGCCTGCACTATTTTCAAACTCATAGCGGTACTGTTCGCGGATACCAAAGAGATCATACGGATTAAACCCGCACGACCCGATAGGCGTTCTCAGCTCTTCACAGTAGCTTGCGAGATCTTTTTCCAGCGAATCAATTTTTGAACGGTCAACGTCTGCTACCGGTGCCGGTGACGGGTGCTGAATACTTCGTTCAAGTTCACGGACGAGTTCTCCTTTTTTCGCCGTCTGACTGTGAAGCTCCAGACAGAAACGTGACAGTCCTGCCGCGTCCAGCCGGCGTTTGACAACTTCAAGTGCCGCGAGTTTTTCACTGACAAACAGCACGGTCTTTTTGCGGGCCAGCATCTCCGCTATCATATTGGCAATCGTCTGACTCTTGCCGGTCCCGGGCGGCCCCTCAACGACAAGATTTTTTCCGTTTTTTGCCTCTTCGATTACGGCAAGCTGGGACGAATCCGCGTCCATAATATTATAACAGTCAGCCGAACCGGCAGGCAGCGTTGGCGGCGCTGCGGACAAAACATCCGCCTGCATTGTTTCCGGATGGAAAATGCAGTTAATAAGCGGGGCTTTCTCTATAGTATATCCCTCCCCCCAGCTTTGGGGGTCGAGATCTTTAAACATCACATATTTTTTAAAGCTGAATAAATCAAGCACAATCTCTGCAAGCAGCTGCATGTTTTTCTGGCGAAGCGTCGCTTCCACCGCATCAAAGAACGCCCCCACTTCCTGTGCTGTTTCCGGATGGCCGAGTTCGGGAAGAGAAATTCCCAGTTCGGCAAGTTTGGCCGCAAGGGAAAGCGACACCACCGGGTCTTCACCGGTCCAGACGAGGGTATAATTTTCTTTTATTTTTTTACGTTCAAGCCCGACAGGTATCAGCAGCAACGGGGCCTTGAGTGTTTTTTTATCCGCGCCGGTCCATTCAACGAATCCCAGCGCGAGGTAGAGAACCGGATATCCCTGCTCTTCAAGGACCGTGCGGCTTTTACTTTGCAGATTATCAAGTTTTTTTCTGAGTTCAATATCGGTATAGGGTGTGTCAAAAATCCGGTCGGTTTGTTTCCTGGAAAATATAGGATATTTCCATATATTTTTTTCTTCTGCTGCTGCCGTTGTATCTTTTTCACCCGGCTGAAACTTCATTCCCTTTTCATCAAGGACAAGGGTCTGATAGGTTTCGGCGAGGTGGGAGGCAATGATCCCGATGGAACGGGCGGATGAAGGTTTATAGTTGAGAAGGTTATTGCGAAGGCTCAAGTCCAGCAGACGGATGCGTAGTTCTTCGAGTTCAGGGATTCCCGGGGTCATGACATATCCTCTTGGTAGATATATAGGAAGGGTAGTAGTTTAGTTCTTTTGCTCCGGCTGTTATGATGAACAAAGTCTAAACACTAATATCAGAGTACAACCAAATAGAATAGCATTATCTAAAGGAATGAAAATATGGCCACTCCATTCATCACGATAAAAAATCTCTGTATGGACTTCCCCGCATCAGGGGATGCTTCATGCGCGAACGAAACCCATGTCCGTGTTCTTGACAACATCAATCTTGAAATATCCGAAGGTGAAATTGTTGGTGTTATCGGCAGAAGCGGGTGTGGAAAAACAGTTCTTATCCACCTTATCCGCGGCATTGACACCGCACCGACCGGCGGTCAGATAATTTATCACATCTCCCGCTGTTCCAAATGCGGAAAAATTGAGTTCCAGAGTCATGCCGGAAAAGCATGTTCTGCCTGCGGCACCACTCTTGAAAAAGTGGATGTTGATTTCTGGGCGCCGGAAAATGCTGCGCTCAAAGTTGATATCATGCACCGGACATCGCTGATGTTTCAGCGGACGTTTGCCCTCTACGGCGACGACCGCGTTATTGAAAATGTCCTGCGGGCCTTAGACGACATTAACTATCCGCCGGAACATGCAATCAACCGTGCAGCCGATCTTCTGGACGAAGTCCGTCTTTCCCACCGGATGATGCATATTGCCCGCGACTTGTCCGGCGGTGAAAAGCAGCGTGTTGTTCTTGCCCGTCAGCTCGCCCGCGAACCGCTTTTCCTGTGTGCTGATGAACCAACCGGCACGCTTGATCCAAAGACCGCAAAAATAGTTCATGATCTTTTAAAATCCGCTGCCAAGACCAAAAATATGGGAATGATTGTCACCTCCCACTTCTCGCAGGTTCTGGAAGATGTGTGTGACCGCGCGGTTCTTCTGGATGATGGCCGTATCACCAAAGTCGGCAAACCCGGTGAGGTTGTTGACGAGTTCATGAAGGATTATCATGATGACACCGATTATGCCATAACAGATGTCGGTCAGCCGATTGTCCATGCGGAAAACCTGCTGAAAAAATTCATCGCCGTTGACCGCGGAGTTATTAATGCCGTAAACAACATCTCATTTGACATAAATGAACGCGAAGTTTTTGGCATCATCGGAGTCTCCGGCGGAGGAAAGACCACACTTTCCAAGATGATTGCCGGTATCTATGAACCCACCGCAGGAAAACTTGATGTTCGTGTCGGCGACGAATGGGTTGATATGCGAAAGCCGGGTTATCAGTTCCGCGGCCGCGCCAAACAGTATATCGGCCTTTTGCATCAGGAGTATGATTTATATCCGCACCGGACCGTAATTGACAATCTGACCGATGCAATCGGCCTCGAGTTCCCCAAAGAACTTGCTACCCGCAAGGCGCTGATCACCCTGAAGATGGCAGGGTTTACCGATAAAAAAGCCCATGATGTTTTAAACCGGTATCCGTCGAGTCTCTCGGAAGGAGAAAAGCACCGGGTTGCTCTGGCGCAGGTTTTAATCCGGGAACCCCGGATTATTCTGCTGGACGAGCCGACCGGAACCATGGACCCCATCACAAAAATTGACGTCAAGCATTCAATTATGCATGCCCGTGAGGAGATGGATGAGACATTTATTATTGTCTCTCACGACATGGAATTTGTAAAAGATGTCTGTGACCGCTGTATGTTTATGCGCGGCGGAAAAATCGTTGCCATTGGTCCGACGAGCGAGGTGCTTTCCGGTTTATCCGACTCTGAACTTGTTGTCATGAAAAATGCGGTGACCAGTGAACGCGACCGTGCCGCGACCGGAACCCCTAAGAAAACCACTCTTTCCGGCGGAGCGCCGCAAGGAGAGAAGGATGAAACTGCTCTTCACACAACAACTGACGAAATGTTTGAGATGTAACTTATGACTGATATCCGCATTATCCTGAACGGTGAGGCAAAAACAATAGCTGCAGGTACTACGCTGGCTTCTCTGCTGCCGGACCAGCCGGCGGGAACCAGCGTTGTTCTGCTGAAACCGGCAAGTGTTTCGCAGGAAAAAACCTCACACCTGCGCATGACAACAACCGCCGGCGATATCGTAATTGAAGTCGCGAAAGGAATGCGGTTTCCACTTGAGTTAGAAGATACCGATTCGCTGCGTGTGCATTTTGAAGATAAAAATGCCGTAGCGTTTGGACCGTTTCCAGCAGATTTTGTTCCGGCGCACGAAGAGTTCCGCTATCCCCGCGGGAGTGTCAGTTTAGGGTGCGGAGGATACGATTCCCAAACCGCGTATCTGATGTTTTCAAGAAAAGAGCATCGTGCTGATCACGGTGCGGCCGCCGGCGGTGCAATATTTGGAAAAGTCATTTTCGGTCTCGGGATTATGAACCGCTGGAGAAACAGCGACCGTATTACCAAAATCGAGCGGGTATTTTCCAGTGTTGATGCGAGCAGTGCCGAGGTGGTAACCGATATGTCGCGGGAAGCAGCTGACGGCATGCAGATTTTTTCGCGGATAAAAATTTCTGCCGAGGGGTATGCGGCCGATCACCCGTCAATTAAAGTTCATGCCGCCGATTCGGTTGACCATATGCTTTTCTGCCTTCGTGAAGGAACGTATCTGATAGACCGCACGGCTTCAACCTATATCCGTGACCAGACGCAGGGAAAACTGTATGTTCCCATGGAACTGCAAAAACCGCGAAGAGAGGGAATTGTTACCGCCCGTACGGCCGGCAAAGGGATGGGGGCGCTGTATGTGTACACCTCCGACGTTCCAAGCAACCCTCATCATACGCGGGTGGGGATGGTCGTCAGCGGAATTGAACTTGCAAAGTTTGCAACGGAAAAAAGTCTGATCTCGGTCGAGGTTGAACCGCCGCTGCTTGATCTTCGCGGTCTTTTGCTCAAAGAGGCGGTGGCGGCTGCCAAGGCGCGCGGGTTGCGGGTGATGGCGGATAACCGTGATGGTGAATCCAGAATTGTCATTGATCAGAAACCCGCGTCCACTCTTGAAATTTTGCGTGAGGGAAAAGTTTATCTTTATAAGATGGCATTATAAGATGTCATTGATATCAGTCTGGATTATGTTCATGCACCTGCTTCAGTTGATCTGTTCCGGCGGGTCACGGGTCTGAAGCGGTATCCGGTCGGGACCATGCCGTTTATTTACAATGTTGATGATGAGATGTATCTGTTTAAGCCTGAGTTTGCTAAAGGGGTAAATATTATTCCTGAGAACTGCCCCACTTCCGCGCCGTCATCCGATGCTCTTGGTCTCACGAATGATTCCCGCCCGGCGCAGGGGATGTGCGGTGTGCGGCTGGCGATAAATACCGAGTTCGGTCCGACCGGCGAACCCTTTTCCGGAACAAATATTATCGGGACGATAATTGATATCGAAAAACTTGCAAAGCTGAAGGAAGGATCTACGGTCTATGTCCGTGAGGTGAAACAATGAAACCGTATCAGCCGGAGTATATTGGATCGGTTACCAAGTATGTGTTTGTTGATTCGCCTGATACAACACCGCAGGATATTGCAACCGCGGCGTATGAGGTGGCACAGGGTGTTATGATTAAGGAAACATGTTTCGGCTGTCAGATTACCGGGAACCCGGAGGATGTGGACCGGATTGTTTCCCATCTGAGAACGCTTGATCCGTACCGTATTTTTGTAAAGGACCGCGGGTTTCCGCCGGGAGATTCCCGCCGGTGCCGTGCCGATTTAGGCGGGGCACGCCCCGGGTATCTCGGTCATGAGTTTGAGATGAAACTTGCAGCCTATATTTCATACGGCCTGAAATCAGTTGACGCAATGACTGATGATGAACTGAAAGCGGTAGCAGGCGAGTCTCTTCCGATCGAAGAACCTATTGATGCAGATATTCTTGAACAACTCTTTCTGGAGGTATAAATAATGGCAAAAGTATTCATTTATCCGGCGACAAGCCTGATGCTGTCTGATCTGGTTGCACGGTTCGGACATACGCCGCTTGGCTCGGCAGTTTCAATTCGCGAACATATTCAGACGCCGGGTTTTGATTCTCCACCTTTGCAGATGACCTCAGAAGACCCTCAGAAAGGTTTGAAATGGGCAGCAGTAGAGGTTCCGTCAGGTATTCGCGGACGTATGTCTCTTTACGGTCCGCTGGTTGAACAGGCCGAGGCGGCTATTATAATAGATGAGCCGGAACTTGCATTCGGGTGTATGGGATGCGCCCGCACCAATGAACTTCTTGCGTTTATGCTGCGTGAAAAAGATATTCCCCGGCTGGAACTGAGGTATCCGGCAAGCCGTGATGAAGGGGTTGTTTTTGTTGCAAAAATCAAGGAGTTCCTCAAAGAACTGAAAGACAAGGAGATATCAGCATGACAGCAAAAGATCAGCCGGTCCGTATTGCGCAGATTACCTGCGGCGCGGAGTATAGTGGGATTCAGCATGAGATTGCCTCTGCTGCGGAGATGGTGGGTGCCAAGATGTTTTATCCTGATGTTGCTCTCAGGGATGTCAGAACAGCATACAAGGATTTTGGTCTGCCGGTAAAAAGCCCTGATCTGAAACTTGCTATTGCGCGCGCGAAGGCGGTGGTTGAAGGAAGAATCGAGGCTGACGGTATATTTATTGCAAGCTGTTTCCGCTGTGCGGAAGCGGCTATTGTCCGTAATGAGCTTCGCCGCTATATTGTTGAAAATTCAAAAATTCCGGTTGTCTCCTATTCGTTTAACGAACGCACGAGTTCATCGACTCTGTTGACCCGTCTGGAAGCTCTGTCGACGATTGCCAAACGTCGTGAACTCATGGCGCGTGAAGTGCAGGTCGGAACAACCATGGGGGTTGACTCCGGCTCGTCCACGACGAAATGCATTATTATGCAGGACAATGAGATTGTCGGTACCGGCTGGCGTCCGACGACCGAGGTTTTAAAGAGTGCGGATGATGTTGTGGAGCTGGCGTTGCAGGAGTCGGGGCTGACAATGTCGGATATTGAAGCCATCGGAACAACCGGCTACGGGCGGTTTTTAGTTGGCAAACATCTGAATGCGGATTTGATTCAGGAGGAGCTGACGGTTAACTCGAAGGGCGCGGTGTATCTTGCGAATGCGCAGAAAGGGTTTGCAACGGTGATTGATATCGGCGGTATGGATAACAAAGCCATCAGTGTCAATGATGGTATTCCGGGTTCGTTTACGATGGGCGGTATCTGTGCCGGAGCGTCGGGCCGGTTCCTTGAGATGACGTCCAAGCGTCTGGGGGTTGATATTACCGAGCTTGGTGCGCTGTCAATGAAGAGTATGGGCGGCGAGGATGTTCCGATGAACAGTTATTGTATTGTGTTTGGAACGCAGTCGCTGGTCAACGCGCTGGCCGCCGGATATAAGCCGGAGGATGTCGCGGCCGCTGCGTGTCACAGTGTTGCCCAGCAGGTCTATGAACAGCAGTTGCAGGAAGTTGATATTAAGGAGCCGGTAATTATGGTCGGCGGATCGTCACTGATTGCCGGTCTGGTCCGGGCGATGGGCCGGATGCTCAAGACAGAAGTTGTCGTGCCGCATCATTCCCAGTATATCGGGGCGGTAGGGGCTGCACTTATTTCCTCCGGCTTTGTCGCAAAAAAGAAGGCGGATAAGAAGGAGGCATAAATGGCCGGGCTGGACTATTTCCAGATTGAATCAACTGAAGACGGTGCGGATAATTATACTCATATTGCAACGACCGTTTTGCAGGATCACAATCTGCTGTCGATAGTGGAGGCTCTTCATATTTACATTGATCCGTCGTATCCGCTATTTGTTGCGACGGGTTTTATCCGTCCGCCGCGGCCGGCTATTAAAGTAAGTGATGTGGGCAATGTTTTGATTCAGGATGGAAAGGTGACTATTGCCGTGGGTGATGAAACCTATCTTGCGGCAATGCTGAAGATGTTCTGGAACCGTCTCGGTCATGACGCGGTGGATCAGCCCGACCGGTTCACGGTGATTGTATCCGGTGTTCCAATTCCTGCCGATATTAAAGAGTGGGTTGTGATTGATCCGTCGGAATCTTTGTTTAAGGATTTGATTTATGCGATTCAGGTGATTGCACCAGAGGGTTTCAAGGTTCGCCGGGAAAATTACGGCAAGAACCGGTTTTCGTATGCGGCGAGTGAGAACACGCTTTCTGCAACTGCGGTGGATACGATTATCGATGCAAGTTTTGCAAAGATGGAGGCTGAACTCCGATGACGCTGGTGCCGGTAACCTATAAAGGGGGTGTCTATCAGCTTGATGAAGTGATAGATTATATTGAGGATATGGGCGGGTATATTGTTCAGCGGCATAATATCGCAAGCGAGGTTGTGCTGCAGGTTCTGATGCCGAGTGAGGATATCGAACGTCTGGTAGTATTTTCCCGTCCGCTGGCAGGTACGGTGCAGATGTCGCCGCTGGTGGGAACCGAGGTTGCGGTGGTGATTCCCAGTCTGGAGATTCATCATCTTCCGCATTCGGCGTGCGATGTCGCGGAGTATCTGCGGTCTCACGGTTCAAAGTCGAATATGCTTGGTATGGCACGCGGGTTTGGAAAACGGATTGCACAGATTAATGATGAAGAGCGTGATCTGATTAATGAACATGATCTGGCTGTTTTTGTGCTGGGAAATTTTGCGTCCTGTATTGAGGAGAAGTTTGTAAAACTGCGGCGCGGGATTACTGTGCCGATTATTCTGGCAGGCGGACCATCCCGCGAGGTTCTTGAGGGACAGACTGATCCGCCGGTAGCAGGGTATGTTGGCGGGCTTGGCCGGTTTATGCACCGGACGCAGACGGAAGCTGATATCAGCAGACTTGATGCGGTGATTGAGGAGGTTGAGCGGGTGGTGGCTGTTCGTCGTGATGAGATTGCTTCCGATCCGCTTTCGGTGTCTCCGGCACGGCTTCAGGCTCTGATTCAGCAGGAGGTTCCGGAGATTGAAGATGTTCTGGCACCCGCGCCGATGGCGGTCCAGCTGACCGGGATGCGTCTGAAACTTTCCTATGCAGAGTATGCGGAAAAGATTCGCGGGCTGGTTGTTGAGGATGGAATCACGGTGGGTGATATAGCAGAGGTTCGACCGTCGCGGATGCGTGATTATATTCTTATCAGGATTCGTCCGTTGTCAGAGACTAATATTGTGGTGTGATGCTATGGTTGAGTTTGATTTGAAGTTTGATGAGGCGATTCGCGAAATTGAAGAAAACGGGTCTGAGAAAACAGCGGCAGACTGGCTTTCCCGTGTTGAGGGCGAGTTCGGGACGGCTCCTTTAATTTATAAAAAACTGGAGGCATGTCCCGAGGCACTGATATCCCATCTGCTTTATAAGAATGCGGTAAGTCAGGCAGGAGCCCTGCCGGCGAAAACGGTTGAACTAATTAGTCTGGCGGTGGCGTCGGCTCTGCGTTGTGATCACTGCACGGCATATCATATGCAGGTTGCGCAGAAGATGGGAATTTCCAAAGAGGAAATTCTGGAAGCCGTGCTGGTTGCGGGATTACTTGCAAACTCTTCGGTTCTTGCAAATGCGTACCGGGTGGTGGTTCCGGAGACGGAGCCGTGCGGTGCAAGCTGTGCAATAAAATAAGAGATAAAGTATCTCTCAAAAAAAATCAGACTGTTTTTCGGCCGCCGCCGGTCCATGAAAGTATCATGGCAATTGCCAGAACAATGATTGATGCAATTATCGCACCGTCCAGCATTTTCATAAACTCTGCGGCGTAGCCGGCGGTGTTTCCCGACAGGAAAACATTTTTCAGAATTGAAACGATACCAATGGATATTGCCATGCCCAGCATTCGTGTGGTAGAGAGCGTTCCGGATGCCATGCTGTATTCGGTTTCGCTTACTGAGTTCATAATTGCCGTGCTGTTCGGGGTTACAAATATTGCAATACCCAGACCGAAGAGCGCCTGCACGGCAATCATGTGCCAGAGGGCCATTTCAGTTCCGCAGGTGAGAAGCACAATCATGCCTGCCATAATAATAATCAGGCCGGTGGTTGTTGCAAATTTCGGAGGAGCGTTTTGAATAAAATGGTTTATGGCTGTCAGAAGGAGCGAGCCGATGCCAAATGCCGCGATACTTGCAAACAGAGCGGCAGATGCCAGCCAGAGCATGTTTGTCGTTGGTATGGCAGTTCCCAGAATGAGACAGCCGGCAATGCCTGCGGCGGCAAAGCAGATTCCGATGAACATGAACCATTTGGGAAGAAGGTGGTCGTAGAATTTGCCTGCAACAATGGTAAAGAGCACCAGAATCAGTCCCTGCGTGGTAATAATAATCGCACGCGGAAGGGCGTCGGTAATTCCCCATACGTTGGTCATGTACAGTGAAACCAGTGAGCCCATTGCATAGATGGCTACATAGTAGAGGAGGTTGGCACCGTTATTGAAGGTGAAGGCCCGGTTGCTCAGAATTATATTTATGGGAATGAGCGGGTTTGCATTTCTCTTCTCCCAGATAAAGAACAGTATCAGCAGTACAATGCCGCCAATAAGCATAGCCAGAGCACTGGCGTTCGGCTGTTTGGAGAAACCATAGAGTGCAAGTGCCAGACCTGCAATGAAAAGTCCGGCACCCACGAGATCGTATTTTCCAGAGTCGGTAGGTTTGTCTTTTGGAATGAACGGGATAGCAAGTATGAATGAAAGCAGAGCTATCGGACAGAGGACAATATACACTGCCTGCCACCCTAAGATGTCAGTTAACACTCCGGCAAGCAGCGGTCCGGCGAGCTGACCCATGAACACCCCGGTCATAGCGATGCCAATGGCCGTTCCGCGCAGTTCGACTTTAACCGCGGAAGCCACCAGAGCCACGGCGGTGCCAAACATCAGCGCATTGCCGACTCCTTCAATCGCCCGCATACCAAGTACCATCTCACCAGAAGTGGAGAGACCGATACCAAGCGAACCAATGCCGAGCAGAAGAACACCGATACAGAAGAAAATTTTTTTACTGAATTTATCGGCGAGCCGTGCAGCAGGTATCAAAAATATTGTCGAGGTCAGCAGATATATAGTAAGTATCCATCCATACAGCCCCCAGTATTCGGCTCCGGGAAAAAAACCGAGGCCGTTAAGCATGTTTGGCAGGGCAATGTTTGTTGCTTCTCCGATGAAGGGCGGGAGGAAGCATGCAATTGCGACAGTGATAGCAATAATATACTGCTTTGCTGTCAGACGCAGAGTGTCCATATATATGAATGAGTTGATACTCTATATATTACATTCTATATCGTTTTGATACTCGTTTTTGAGTGTTTGGATTATTCGCCGAATACATGCACGGCGCTTGCTTTAAACGTCACCCAGACTATGCTGCCGGGTTCAATATTTAGTCTCTGCACGCTCTGTTTGGTGAGTGCTGCGGTGAGCGGCGGTTCGCAGTCAATGGTGATAAGAGCGTAGAGTCCCTGCATGGATATTGTTTTTACTGTGCCGCGAATTGAATT
>CAZAWD010000004.1:0-16139 GCA_964488725.1 uncultured Methanomicrobiales archaeon
TAAATACTGCTCAACACGGACTTTTCTTACGCCGTCGGCGACAAATTTCTTTTCGATCGTCATAGTTACTGCACCTCACGGAGGATGATCTCGACATTGACAGAATCCCGGTGTTTCGGGGTTGCTCTGCCCATTGCACGGGGGAAGATAGCTTTCATACAACGGCCTTTGTTGGCAGCGGCATGGATAATAACCATCTTTTCCGGTGCGAGGCCGGAGTATTCTGCGTTCTTCTGTGCGGAGCGGATTAAACGGATATATTCTGCAGCTGCCTTGACCGGGTATCTTCCGGCGGCGGTGCCAAAGGTTTTACCGTTTAAACTCTTCTGGTGTGCTACGTTTCTCGCATAGCGGTGGAACGGAACGGCGCGCTTCAGGTCAACAACCTCTTCGAGGTATGCAACCGCATCATCCGCCATCATGTTGCGGATAAGGTGGGCAATCTCAACAGCGTGTTTGGGTGAGCAGCCAAGTTCGTTTCCTTTAACGCGGGCAATATTATCGCCGGTCGTTTTGTTGCTGTATTCTGTTCTTGCCATGACAATCACTTCAGCGGGACATACTTACTCGACCGGGTTGCACCGACACCAGCGCTTCCGTGGGTAACTTTCTTGCGGGTCAGTGCGAACTCTCCAAAGTAATGGAAAATTCCCTCGACCGGGATCTCAACATTGACGAATTCCTTACCTGAGTAGATGGCAACAGTCTTGCCAACCATTTCGGGAAGGATAATCATCGAGCGAATGTGGGTTCTGACACCATCACTTTCCGCAATCTTGGCGCGAACGTCTTCTTCGCCGCGGGTAAAGCCGCGAAGAACTTTTCTGCGCGCACCTGTCGGCATAATCGGAAGAAGATCTTCCATGGACATTGCCCGAAGTGCTTCAAGGTTGTAGCCGTGATAGGTATACTCTTCACGCCGCTTTGGCATTCTCTTAGTAGTTTTCTTTGCCATCTAACTTCACCTCCGGCATCCGGTTCTGCGTGCTGCGACATGTCCGACTTTCTTACCGGCCGGGGTTCCGCGGGCTACAGTCTTTGGTTTACCTGGGTGCTGGTGTCCACCGCCACCGAATGGGTGGTCGATAACGTTCATTGCGACACCACGGACTCTTGGCCAGCGGGTTGCAGATGATTTCAGCTTGTGATACTGCTTTCCTGCTTTCAGGATCGGTTTTTCGCCGCGTCCTCCGCCGGCAACAAGGCCAACGGTCGCAAGGCAGTTTTCATTGAACCATTTGGGTTTTCCAGACGGCATCTTAACACCGACTTTACCATCGGATTTTCCGATAACTACAGCCTGAACACCGCTTGCGCGGACGAACTTGCCGCCGTCACCCGGGCGGGCTTCAATGTTGCAGACAGAAACTCCGGTTGGAATTGCTGAAAGCGGCAGAGAGTTTCCGTTCTCAACGGTGGCTTCCGGACCCCATATAAGTTCTTTGCCAATACCAACGCCCTCGGTTACCAGTGCGTATTCTTTTTTGCCGTCGATGTATACGACTGCAATAGGAGTGTGACGCGCCGGGTCGTGTTCGATGTCGGCAACGGTTGCACGGACAGTCTTGGTAGCGGAACCAAAGTGTTTGAGTTCGGCTTTATACTGGTGCGACGGAGCGCGGTAGGTTGAACCGCCTTTTCCGCGTGCCTGTGTACTGATTCTGTGTCCCATTTATCTCACCTTACACGATTCCAAGCTGAGAGAGAATCTCTTCAGCGGCGTTCTTCTCTTCGAAGGTAATAATTGCCTTCTTGGTTCCTTTGGTGGTCATCATGGTGTTGATGGCAGAGATCTTCTTGCCGAAGGTCTTTTCCAGTGCAAGCTTGATGTCACGTTTACGGGCCTGCTTTTCAACGATGAAAGAAAGCTGGTTAACGTTTTCCAGAAGGACCATTGCTTTTTCACTAACAATCGGGTGTGCAAGTGTCATAGCTTACGCCTCCCCGAGTTTTTTGACAGCAGCTTCTGTCCAGACAGTAAGTCTGCCTGCATCGCAGCCGGGGGCAAGAAGGTTTGCGTTCAGTGCAGTTACGGGCACGCAGTCAACGCCGGCAATGTTGTTAGCAGCAACGAATTTGTCGGAGGTAACAACCAGAACGGAGATGGCCTGCTTGTATTTACGTCCACGGGTTTTTCCGCGGCCGGCACGAATGTTCTTGGAAAGTTTGGCACGCTCAATGTCAGCACCGACGCCAAGGGCGATAAGGGCTTTTCTGACTTCTGCGGTCTTTACTATCTGTTCGAATGCATCCTCAACAACAATTGCTGCGTCGCCTTCGAATTTATGGCCGCGACCAATGACGATCTCGGTGTTGGCTGTTGCGGCAATGGCTGAACGGATTGCTTTTGCTTTTTCTTTCTTGTTGATTTTTTCAACGAGAATCTTTTCTACTTTTGGTGCATGTGCCGGGTGACCGCCTTTGGTCTGCGGAACTTTTGCACCGCGACTTCCATTTTTAATACGCGGGATCTTGGATTCACCACGCTTGGAACCCCAGCCTTCTGCAGAGGTTCTCATACCTGCATACGGGTCGGCCCCATACGGCTGGTAGTTTTCACTCTGGTAAGCGAGGACAGCTCTCTTGATAAGGTCCGGGCGGTATTCTTCATTGAAGACAGCCGGAAGTTCAATTTCACGAAGAACTGAGCCGTTTATTGCTTTAACGTTTGCTTTCATTCTCGATCACCCCTGTTTGCTCTGGACGCTGACAAATTCAACGACCGGTGCCTGGACTTTCTGTTCGCCCATACGGGTTGCGGACCGGATACGGACTAAGCGTTTGGCGGGCCCGGGAATGCTGCCTTTGATTAAGACATAGTTACCGCGGACGAGACCGTAGTGAAGGAATCCGCCTGCCGGATTAATCTCTTCGGGCTGGTCGCCAATTTTAATAATGCGCTTGTTGAACTCGGTTCTCTGCTGGAATCCCATCTGACCGGGCATTGGAACCTGCCAGCGGACGTGGTGAGGGTGCCACGGACCAAGTGTTCCGATGTGTCTTGTCTTCTTCGCACGGGAATGTTTTCTCTTACGAAGGGTGATACCGAATCGCTTGACAGCACCCTGGAAACCTTTTCCTTTGGTGATGCCGGAGATGTCGGCAAACTGGCCTTCGGCGAAGAGAGACTGCATGTCAATATCTGTGCCGAGGATGGAAAGAGCGTAGGCAAAACGGTCAGCTGAACTGCCGCCGGCAACACGGATTTCCATTAAGTCGGGGACTTTTTTCGGAACGCCGGTAAGAACGGTCGGTTTGGTGTACATAAGGACCATGACTTCAACGACGTCGGCAATTGCAGCATTGATTTTCTCAGTTGCAACAGAAGCGTTGTTGGTCTTTGCTTTGGTGATTCTGCCCGAGAGTGCTTCGGTGTTCTCTGCCCAGACTTCGGTAAGCGGGTGTTTGCCGTAGGTATCTTTGACGTAGACGCGAATAGCGGCGACGGTCATTGGCGGGATCTCGATGACGGTAACCGGCACCATAATTTCCTTGCCCTCGGTCGGACTCTTTTTGTGATCGTCAATCATGATCACATGGGTCATGCCGGCTTTGTAGCCTGCAAAACCCTGAAGCATTGGCTGTCCGTCATATGCCGGCCATGACTGGTACTTAGGTACGATGTCTTTGGCCCGCTTGCGCGGATAGTATGCGAGCGACCCTGCTCTGGGTCTCACTGTTCTCATTGTTTAATCAATCCTTTGATTATACCCGAAATATGCTTTCTCAAGCGATTTCAGGTGTCTGCTGGTTGTCATCAAATATGACAGCCTATCTTTCACCGCCGGCTTCCGTATATGTGCGGAATCGACCCGCGGGACGCGTTGTCTTGGTCTCCTGCTTTGCAGGTGGACTGAAAAGACGGGTTGTACTTTGATAATCCTTTAGGATATCCGATTATGAACACGATAACGTCTTATCTGTTCATTAGCCCGAACGCCCGGCATAAGCCACAGGCGCGCTGCATGAAGCAGCGATAATTTCCAAGTCTCACGGAAAGAGAACCTGACATTTGCACGCTCCCGATCACGTTATCAGGACGGGCACATCATAAATGACGTTCGCCCGGCGTGCAGTATCAGACCTATTTGAGGTCTTAACACCTGCTGCGGAAAAAACCGCCCAGGGTTACACAATTACAAACCCGATACATAATTGCAAGGGGTTGTACCAACTGGATATCCACATTTCAGCAGATTGCTGATATCAGCCTAATTGAAGGCTCCTATATTATTGGCACGATGAGATAATAAAATGTTGCATAAAAAAAGATTCAGATGAATCAGCTGAAGTAAAGATCGCCGTCGTTGTTAAGATACACGCAGATGTCTTCTTTAACATGGCGACCCTTCAGTTTTTCAGGGAGGTATGAAGATATACGGTTAATAAGCGCAAGGGTGTCGTAGCGGACTTTGATGTTAAGCGGGGCGGCCGCCACATAGATAATTTTTGGCGCCTCCATTAAATCTGTACCGGCAGGAAGAATACAGAGTTCGGTGGCATCAAGGGTGTAGAGAAACTCAAGAGTCTCCTTTGCCCGGCGGATGTTTTCATTTGCCGATTTTTCAATTGTGCATATATTGGCTTTTGACGTTCCGAGACGGTCGGCAATCTGCTGCTGGGTCATTCCCTGTTTTCGAAAACGGATTACCTCTTTCTGACGGTCGGTGAGAAGAGTATCTTTCATTGTAAATTAATTGAGCGTGATTAACGATAAATACTTTGATTGAACAAACGGCGGAGATTTTTTAACCGTACCCCGGATTTGTCACAAGGTGAAAAACCAGAAAAAATAGTTATGCCGAAGAAACAACTTCGGCAATTACGTTATAGACGATATTCAGACCTTTCATCAGCAGATCGTCGGAGGTCGTAAGAGCCGGCATAATTTTTACAACCGTATCTTCACGACCGCAGAGTTCAAGAATCACGCCATGTTCAAAGCATGATTTGCGGATGTTATAGGCAATCTCAGGCGGATACGCACCGAAATCAATACCCCACATAAGGCCAAGACCCCGGCAGGTAATGTCAGCGGAAATGAGCGGCAGATGGGACGTGAAGAAGTCCCGGACAATCACTTCTTTGCGCTGTGTTTCGACTTCCAGATTCTCTGAGATAAGCAGTTCAAGGGCTGCTTTACCGGCAACAAATGCCAGCTGGAAACCGCGGAAGGTTCCGTTATGTTCGCCCGGAATCAGCACATCATACTCAGGCTTGACGAGGGTTAATGCACATGGCATTCCAATTCCACCGATGGATTTCGCCATGACAACAATATCCGGCTGAATGCCCGCACGTTCAAACGAGAAGAAAGAACCCGTCCGACCACAGCCAGACTGAATTTCATCTGCAATCAGCAGCATCCCGTGTTTGTCGCAAAGAGCGCGGGCGGCACGTAGCCAGTCTTCGGAAAGGATGTTAATACCTCCCTCGCCCTGCACCGGCTCAACAATGAGCGCCGCAGGTTTATCAATGCCGCTGTGATCGTTTGTAATGAGCATATCCATATACGCTATTGTATCGAGCTCCGGCATCATTGCCGGATGGGGAATATGCGTTGCATTCTCAAGGGTGACACCGCAGGCATCGCGGGCGACCCGTTCACTGGTCAGTGCAAGGGCACCAAGCGACATGCCATGGAATCCACCCATTAAGGAGAATACATTTGAACGCCCCGTTACCTTACGGGCAATTTTCAGCGCCGCTTCAACCGCGTTGGTACCCGTCGGTCCCGGAAAGAGAACTTTATAGTTAAAGCCTCTCGGTTTGAGAATGAGATTCTCAAGCGTTTCAATAAACTCGCCTTTGGCAACAGAGTACATATCCAGACCATGGATAAGACCGTCGCCGGCAAGATAGTCTACCACTTTACTCTTAATATAGTCATTGTTATGACCATAGTTGCAGCTTCCTGCCCCGCAGAGGAAATCAATGTATTCTGAGCCGTCCTGATCATAAAGGAGAGTACCCTTCGCCCGTGTAAACACAACCGGGTATTTTCTACAATATGACCGTACATTGCTTTCGTATTTCTCGAATACAGCAGGTTTCATCACGATTTCATTTTCTTTCTTAGAACCCATAGACCACACTCCTTGTATCGGATAGTATGAATTTACAGGAAATCTGCTCCCCCGCGAACATGAGCGGCTTTGAGATAACATATGTTAATTGCTCCCCTCACAACTTAAATCTGTCCCTTTAAAAATAAATGATTATAGCCTGTATTAGGCTGTTCGGGATGTAATTTATAGAGTTCAAAAACCCCACTGCACCCCTTGATTTACCATCCATGTCACAACGGGGTTTGAATGGGAGAGGAAGGATGGTTTTTACGCCGGCCTTACGCGCACCAGAGTGAAATTATTTTACTCTCTTGCAACGGTTATCTCCCCTTCGGCATTCACGCCGATGACCTTCTCGCCTGCTTCACGCAGCGCATGAATATAGGAGATAACCTCGGGTGTAAGACGCTCACCCGGGCAGATAAAAGGGATGCCCGGAGGATAGGGGATAATGGAGGAGGCGCATATACGGCCGGCACCCCGCGCGAGAGGGATGCGCTCTTTTACCGTAGGGATCGGGCACAACTCAAATCGTTTCTCAAGGACGGCGGGCGGCATATGGTGCCGTGCGGAAGAGACAGGGGGGTGAGCGGCTGAAATCGAACGAAGCCCGGCAAGCAGTTTATCCATATCTTCCATGGTGTTACCGATACCTGTCATACACATCAGAATATTTCCGGTGGTCAGTTCGGAGTAAATTCCCTGTTCCATCAGCATCCGTTCCAGTTCGCTGCCCGAAAGACCACAGGCGCTCATATCCAAATTGATTTTTGTTATGTCAAGATGAATATCCGCGCGTTTATCAAGCGGGTTGCCGATGATTTCCAGCCCCGGAATATCACGTGCTTCAGCATAGAAATGCATGAGTGCATCATACCATGCAGAAATTGCATCAGTTTTATGTTTTTTAAGGATATCTGCATTAATGTCAAGGGACGCCATCAGCAGATACGACGGGCTGGTAGACTGAATCATCTGAAGTTTATCTTCCATGGTATAATTATCAAGACGAGAGGTATTGAAGGTGAGAACGGCACTCTGGGTAAAAGAAGCAAGGGTTTTATGAATGGAGTTGATAACGATATCCGCCCCCTGTTCTTCAGCGGATTTGGGCATATCGCCATATCCGCAGTCGCTGAAAAATTTCAGATGGGCCCCGTGAGCCTGATCAACGATGAGGATTTTTCCGGCGGCATGTACAATTTCTGCGATTGAAGCGATGTCCGAGCATACACCATAATAGTTTGGAGAAGGAAGAATTACCGCCGCGGCATCGGGGTTTTCCAAAAGACAACGCCGGATCTCAGCAGAAGTAATTTCTCCGGATATCCCGTATTCGCTAATTATATCAGGATAGGCATACACCGGGCAGACATCCGCGAGAAGTAACGCATTGTAGATTGCCTTGTGACTGTTTCTTGCCATTATGAGTTTTTTCCCTTTCGGAACGCTTGCCATAATAGCAGCAATAACACCGCCGCTTGTACCGTTTATTAAAAGATACGCGCGATCAACCCCATAGAGTTTGGCGTATTCATCCTGTAATGCCTGAAGGATACCTTCAGTCTGAAAAAGGTTGTCTGCACCAATAATTTCAGTGATATCACAGTCCATCATCCGGTCAAGAAAACCGGTGTATCCATACCGCCGGTAGATAGCAGATCCTTTGTGGCCCGGCATATGAAACGAGACGGTGTGCCGGTCGGCATGAGAAGTAAGGAAAGAGAGAAGGGGCGTATCGGTCATAGAATTAATCATAGTATGTTGGACGCAGTCAGAAATAAATCTGTTTTACTTCATCCACAACCTATTTGAGATCAACCCCCATATCTATAGAGGACAGGTCTTGCATAGATGGCGACAATTGTTTATTATTTTACAGGAACGGGTAATTCACTTGCGGTAGCTAAAGCGATTGCCGGACGGGTTAAAGATGCATCTATCATCGGCATTCCAAAATGTATACATGCAAATGAAAAAATAACCGTGCCGGAAGATGCTTCCATCGGCATTGTGTATCCACTCTACTGCGGCGGTCTGCCAAATATTGTTGTACAATTTTTTGGCCTGATTGATCTAAGTAAGGCCGGGTATGTATTTTCAGTTGTAACCGAAGGCGGAAAACTGGGATCACCGACAAAACAAATCGGAAATCTTGCAGCTAAATCCGGACACCGGCTGAACGCCGCATGGTGGATTCAGATGCCGGATAATTATATCCCGATGTATGCACCGCCGGAAAAAAATATACAGAAAATAATGCGGGAGGATGCGCTTCGAAAGGTTTCAGTAATTGCGGAAAATATCAGTCAGCGCCGGGAGGAGCTAACATCAATGAATCTGCCAGGGAAACTGATGGGGGCATTTGCATACAAAACATTTATCAGAAAAAGAGCAGGATTCGATAAAAAATTTGTTATTGCACCGTCCTGTAACGGGTGTATGACCTGTGTTGAGGTGTGTCCGGTAGATAATATACGCGCGCTTGAGAAAGGAAAGAAAGAATGGATGCATCACTGCGAAGGATGCCTTGCCTGTCTTCAGTTCTGCCCGGTAGAAGCAATATCATGCGGCGGAAATACGGATACGCGACCAAGGTATCATCACGCAAATGCAACTGCAGATGATTTGAAAAGACAAAAAGAAGAATAATTCTATTTATTTTTCCGGGTTGCGCTTGGAGTTTGCAAGCATTAGTTTGATTCTGTTTTCCTGATTGATTTTCGTAGCGCCGGGATCATAATCCACCGCAACAATATTTGAGTCAGGATAGTCATCTTTGAGTTTGCGCATCATTCCTTTTCCTGCAACATGGTTCGGAAGACAGCCAAACGGCTGAGTACATACAATATTGTTTGTTCCCGAATGGATAAGTTCCAGCATTTCAGCAGTTAAAAGCCAGCCCTCACCCATTTTGTTGCCGTATCCCACATACCCGCGGACCAGTTCCTGAAGTGTCGAAAAAGGAACCATTGCCCGAAACGATCCTTCTTCTTTTACAACCTCAATCATAATATTTTGACATTTAATAACAAAGCTCTGGAAAATCCACATGGCAAACTTCTTTAGTTTACTTCCCCCGTAGAGCCCGACATCCACATACCGGTTGTTAACCTTGAAGGTAATAAAGTCCGTTACGCCCGGCACCACCACCTCAGCCCCTTCTTTCAGAAGAAATTCTTCCAGATTATTATTTCCAAGAGGGGCATACTTCACGTAAATTTCACCAACAATACCAACACGCGGTTTTTTATCGCCGGTCCGTTCAATAGCTGCAAAGTTACGTACCATTTCATGCATATATAAGCGCATCGCCCGAAAACCAAGGCCTTTTCCGGCAGTAAACAGTTCAACAATACGATCGGTCCAGCTTGTAATCAACGCATCTGTGGTGCCGGGGACAAGCTCATACGGCCGGCACTGATTGCCGAGATGGACCAGAAGATCGCCATACATCATAGCAAATATCATGCGGATGCCAAGAGGAATCGTAATTGAAAATCCCGGGTTCTTTTCAAGGCCGTTAAGATTGACTGAGATAACCGGTATATAATCCAGACCTGCACGTACCAGCGCTTTTCGCAGAAGGTGAATATAATTCGACGCGCGACATCCGCCACCGGTCTGAGTAATAAGCAGCGCAACTTTATGTTTATCATAGCGCCCGCTTTCAACCGCCTCAATCAGCTGGCCGATTGAAAGAATGGCAGGGTAACACATGTCGTTATGCACATACTTTAATCCGGTCTCAATGACCTTCTGGTTGTTTGTTTCCAGGATCTCAATGTGATACCCCCCCTGAAGTTCGGCAAGTTTCACCAGCAGCCTAAACGTTACCGGCAACAACTGGGGCACCAGAAGCGTATACTCCTTTTGCATCTCTTTCGTAAAAAGAAGACGGCCTGTTTCATCATATACAAGTTCTGCCATTAAAATCCACCCCGCTTACGTGCGTCGACCGCCGCCATAAGACTTCTTAGCCGAATCGTTATTGCACCAAGGTTACTTATTTCATCAATTTTAATCTGAGTATATATTTTGCCGCCGTCTTCCAGAATCTCGCGGACCTCGTCAGTGGTTACGGCATCTGTTCCGCATCCGAAGGAGACGAGCTGCATGAGCTGCATGTCCGGCTGAGTGCATACATACCTGGCGGCAGCATACAGCCGTGAATGGTAAGTCCACTGATTCAGCACTTTCTGCGGTTGTTTGGTCATCAGATGAGCAACGGCATCTTCGGTTACCAGCACAAATCCATACGAAACGGCCAGTTCATCAATCCCATGCCCGATCTCAGGATCAATATGATACGGCCGGCCGGCCATTACGAGAATAGTCAGACCGTGCGCGCGGGCGTAGGAAATATATTCTTCACCCTTACGGCGGAGTTCTGATGTATATGCTTCATATGCAGTATACGAAGCCGCGACCGCTGCTTTAGTCTCACGGGAGGGGATACCAAACTCTTTTTTGAAATATGCAGCGGCACGTTTGGTAAAATCTCTTGGCCGGTGCAGACCAAAATACGGGAAGAGATACCGCACCGCAGATAGTTCCCTGACATTTGCTTCCAGCAGTTCAGGATAATATGCAACAACCGGACAGTTGTAGTTGTTGTCACCGAGATGTTCGTCGAAGTTATACGGCATGCATGGATAGAAAATTACCGGCACCCCTGCGTTAATCAGTTCAAGAACATGGCCGTGCATAAGTTTTGCCGGATAGCAGACGGTATCGGACGGAATTGTATGCTGGCCGAGACGATAGAGCGCACGTGATGATTCGGGAGATAGAACAACTTCAAATCCGAGTTTCGTAAAGAAAGTATGCCAGAACGGAAGGTTTTCATACATGTTCAGGCCGAACGGCAGACCTATTTTTCCACGGGGTGCTGAGGTATGCGTCTGGGATTTTAGTGCAAGCAGGTGTTCATATTTCCAGCGGGCCAGGTTGGGGAGAGTTGTTTTTTCCTTACCGAGCGGGCGGCTGCACCGGTTGCCCGAGACAAAACGGCGGCCGTTATCAAAGGTATTAACCGTCAGACTGCAGTGATTCGTGCAGAGTTTACAGGTAATTGGTTTTGCTTTATGGGTGAATCCGTCGAGTTGAGCGCGGGTAAGAAGGGATGACGCGGTAAGTCCCAGTTCTTTTGCGTACAGTGCCGCACCGTATGCACCGGAAATGCCGGCAATGGTCGGGCGGGTAACATTTCGTTTGAGTTCCTGTTCAAACGCGCGAAGAACGGCATCATTTTTAAATGTCCCGCCCTGCACCACGATATGTTTGCCGAGATCATCGGCATTGGCAGCACGGATGACTTTATAGACAGCATTTTTCACAATGCTGATGGAAAGACCTGCCGAAATATCAGCGACAGATGCACCATCCCGCTGTGCCTGTTTTACCGATGAATTCATAAATACAGTGCAGCGCGAGCCAAGATTCACCGGGTGGGAGACGAAGAGTCCAAGTTTTGAAAATTCATCAATTTCATATCCGAGCGCGCGGGCGAAGGTTTCAATAAACGAGCCGCAGCCGGATGAACATGCTTCGTTTAAGAAAATACTGTCAACAACTCCGTTTCTGATTTTGAAGCATTTCATGTCCTGACCTCCGATATCGATGATAAAATCAACATCAGGGTTGAAGTGCCGGGCAGCGCGCAGATGGGCGACGGTCTCAACCAGACCGGCGTCAAGGGAGAAGGCATTTTTAATAAGATTTTCACCATATCCGGTTACGGCAGCACCTTTGATGGTGATGCGGGATGCGCAGGCTGCATATATATTTTTGAGTTCGTCCAGAACAATCTGAACAGGGTTGCCGCGGTTTGATCCGTAATACGAGTATAGTATGCCGTAGTTCTCGTCAATCAGGACAAGTTTGGTAGTTGTACTGCCGGCATCAATCCCGAGCCACGCATCACCGCTATACGAAGTAATATCTGTATTCGGAGGGGCATTTGCATTATGACGGGTGCAAAACGCAGCATACTCTTCCTGCGACTCAAAAAGAGGCGGCATGGGATTAGTGGCGACCGCGTCAGAAACGCTGTCTTTTATTCTGTTACAGATTTCTTCAAACGGAACAGGGGCATACCCATCGGTGGAAAGCGCGGCACCCAATGCGGCAAAGCAGTCTCCATTTTCCGGAAAGATGGCATGAGTGTCATCAAGGTGAAGAGTCTCTTTGAAGCGGGTACGAAGACCGGAGTAATAATAGAGCGGACCACCAAGAAAAACGATGGTGTCGCCCAGACTTCTCCCCTGTGTCAGGCCGGCGATGGTCTGATCGACGACGGCCTGATAAATAGAAGCGGCGATATCTTCTTTACGTCCGCCCTGATTGAGAATGGGCTGGATGTCGGTTTTTGCAAACACGCCGCAGCGGGATGCGATGGGGTAGATTTTTTCATAGCCGAGACTGAGGCGGTCGAGTTCTTCAACACTTACATTAAGAAGCGTTGCCATCTGGTCAATAAATGCACCGGTGCCGCCCGCGCACGAACCGTTCATGCGCTCTTCAAGACTTCCTTTAAAAAAGATGATTTTAGCATCCTCTCCTCCGAGTTCAATTACAGAATCAGTCTGGGGAATATACGTTCCAACAGCTTTTGCAGTAGCAAATACTTCCTGAATAAATGCAAGCGCGGCGGATTTGGAAACCCCCAGACCGGCAGAGCCAGTAATAAGCAGCTGCACGTATTTTCCGGAAAGAAGAGGGGCGGCACGTTCTAAGAGTTCAACGGTTTTTTCCCTTACTTTGGAGAAATGGCGTTCGTATGAACGAAAACATATCGTATGTTCAGGGTCAAGAATAATTACTTTGACGGTGGTTGAGCCGATGTCAATTCCGATTTTAAAATCGGCGTGTGAGGTAGGTGCGTTTACATCCGTCATTTACAGTAATAGTATTTGGACGCTGCAAAATATAATGTTCTTCATTTTGCCGGGCGGAAACATCCGGTCCAAATAATAGAGGTTTCATCAGTCCATCTGAAGAATGACTGATGAAATAAAAAAATAAGCTGTACTTAGCTACGTTTAGATATGCTCTGGATCTCGGCAAAGGCGCGATTCATATTGGCATACTTTGTTTCAACAATTTCCAGACGATCCTTGAGAACGTCATTCGCACTTTTCAGATCCTGCATTTCTTCACGCAGAGCGGCGAACTTATCCTGAATCTGTCCTTCCCTCTCCCGCATCTCGCGGCGGGTCCCATATTCAATTACAATCTGACAAACTGCATCGGTTACACTATCGTCATTGCGTTCTTCTTTAACCATAGCAATTATATCTAGAACAGTTTGCGGAGCGTAAAACGTAACACGCTGTTTCGTTGGTGCGTCTGGTGACTTCGTCATTTTCATAATCTTGACCTCAATACCTTAATTGTGTTGTGGTGCCCATATAGAGAGTATAAATAACCAAAATATATTATTGAAGATAAATATTACCTTAAAAACATATAAACGATTAATTAAACCCCCAATAATAACAGTAGGAGACATATTGGATTTTAAAAAGAACCAAATTTCTATGAGCAAAAATGCCGAGCTAAGATAGCGATAGCGTGAGCACGCCCGCCGAAAAACGTACTCAGTGAAGCGACCAAAAAAAGAACTCCTTCGTTCCGGGAGGAGACGCGGGTACGAATGGAGAGGCGGGCAGACTGCCTTAAAAATAATATCGCGCCGGGGAAAAACCTACGAAACTTGATATTAACTCACAACCAACAAAGAAGGAACTATGGGTGAAGCGAGTGTGGAAATATCAGATGGGGCAGTCACTCCGCCGGATGTCAAAACCAGACACACCTCGGGCGAACGATACTGGGAGATAGATGCCATAAGAGGTGTCGCAATTCTCGGAATGCTTTTTTTCCATTTCTTAGCTGTTCTGGTAATGTTTCATATTATTGTTGAAACCGATGAATTTCTCAAATACTATAATACCTATGTCTTTGGAACCGCCATCTTCGTACTTATTGCAGGCATTGCCATGGTGCTCCGCCATGAACGCATGCGGGGGCATACCACAAAAGAATATTATATTGCCCTTACCAACCGCGCCGTCTTTTTATTTATTCTCGCAATGTTGATTACACTCGCCACATGGATAGGAGATACGGTGCTGCTCGATGGACAGGCTTTTATCAAATTCGGATTTCTGCACATGCTGAGCGTATCAATGCTGATTGCTATACCGCTTCTTCGGTTCAGGAAATGGAATCTTATTTTCGGCCTTATTATTATGGCGATAGGGATTTTCATTATTCCAACTATAACCTCACCCGAATGGCTCTTTCCGCTGGGGATACACGGCCCCGAGTTTATGCTCCATACGCAGGATTATTTCCCTATCTTCCCATGGACCGGCGTTCTATTGCTTGGAATCGGGATCGGAAATGTCTTTTATCCAAATGGTATCCGGGGATTTACCCTCAACTACCATCCGAAGAAAGTCATTCATTTCCTCACCAGAATTGGTAACGGCATGGTAACGCTCTTCATTTACCTTGTCCATATACCGGTTTTCTTTGTAATAATGTGGATATTCGGAGCAATAACCGGAATCGGGTATCTCTAGTAAAATGATTATTGATATACTCAACTCAGAAGCAGATATTGCCGGCAGAAATATCCGCCGTGCCATGGATGCACTCATCAGTCAGGAGAGTAACCATGCATTTCCTCTTTTCAACGGAAACGAAGTTACTTTTCATACCACCCCGGGCCGTATCATCAATGCTGGGGAGTCCGCTGTTAATCCCGAAGCAGACCTTATCATTGTGGTATCACGCCATTCAAGTGTTAATCCCGTTCCGGTCCTGACCGTGCATCCGGCCGGAAACTATGGTGTTGCCGCGCTTGGAGGAAACGATGGTGAACTTGGAAAAACTGCGCCGGCGTGGATGAAATCTGTTCTGCAAAACCATGCACGTTTTGTCCCGGCCGGTTACCGTGTTTCGTATGAAATTACTCATCACGGACCGACGAATTTTCACGCACCTTTCTTTTTTGTAGAGGTCGGCAGTACAGAAACTGAATGGAACGATGAAAACGCATACACGGCCGCTGCAAAAAGTGTGCTCTATGCAAATCCCGCATCAGATGGTATTCCGCTTATCGGGTTTGGGGGAACACATTACGCAGTTCGTCAGACTGCGATTGGTCTTGATACCAAAGGAGCGTTCGGTCATATCATGCACACGCGTGACGTGGGTTCTGTGCAACCGGAGATGATAAAACAGATGATTGAAAAATCAGGGGGCGCTGCAGCCGCGCATGTTGATAGGAAATCACTTTCAAAATCCGATAGCGCACATATCACCGGCGCGCTTGAATTCCTTGGACTTGCCGAAATAACGGAGAGTGATCTCATGAAAATAAACCATATGTCATTTGACACGTGGAAAAAATACACGACTTTTGCTTCTGGAATTGGAAATGAGATAAAAATATATCCGCACGGCAACATACGCAATGGCGAGCCGGATGCGGTGAGACTCTCCGACGATCTGTTCTCTGCTGCGTTTGGAAAAGATGAGACAGGTCTTTTTGACTGGCTTGACCGGCAACAAAACATCTTCCATACGACCGGAAAAAGTGGAAAACTTCTGCCCCTCTTCCTTACAGACAGGGAAAACATGAGAGCTGTATCAGGTGATTTAATAGCCTTATCAATCCAACAAATTACACGTACACAGGATAGTATGGTGGATGGCGATACAATCATCATTACCCGCCGACAGTTCGACGCCCGGCTCGCGCGCACGCTGGGTGTCCCGTCAGGCCCTCTCTTCGGCAGACTCGCTGCCGGTGAAAGTGTCACTCTTCCCGACGGAACAACAATAATGCCGGAGATGGTAACCCGAATGATACAGACATCTATCAGAATCCCGGGATTGGAGAATTACTCATGAGATCAATTGTTGAAGAAGCACTTTCACGTAAACGGTTTGAGGATGTCACCCGTGACGATTCCTCTATTTCAGCAATCTATGACGCTGAGGCCGAGATGGAACTGGGCGCAGCGAAACAGGAAGCCGCACCGGCACCGCAGGTAG
>CAZAWD010000005.1:0-6515 GCA_964488725.1 uncultured Methanomicrobiales archaeon
GAATTTATGCGCTGACTCCTTCAGCTGACAATGCACACGCTCTGGTAAACATCAGTGACGGCAACAACGCATCAGTCTATCTCAACCAGTTTGGTCTGACTACATCATATGTTTATAGCGGCGTATATTACAACACCCTGAACGCATCGGAAAATGACGTGATACGTGACCACCGTGACCTGCCGACACCGGTGCCCACCCCCACCTCTCCCACCGGAGGCGATAGCGGTATCCACTATCTTGGAGATGTATTGTATGCTGCGACATTCGAGTTCAATAATGAAAGTGGATTAAATGAAACGTATAATCTGAAATATGGTTCTAAGGTCCCCAAACCCGAAGACCCTGTTCGTTCAGGTTACCGGTTTACCGGATGGTACAACATCTTCGGTTATGAATGGAACTTTGATACGGATGTTGTTGAATCCTCCATCATTCTTTATGCAGAGTGGGAGAAAGTATATTCTCCGGCAATTCCTATTACAACCGGTTCTCCGCAGTCCCCTGTTCCGCTGACAGGGTTTCTCCTTGGTGTCCTTGGTGCAGTGGTCGTATTCTGGCGGAAACGCTAATCGGAGAGGATAGCAGATGATCACAATGAGAAAAGACAATGCAGTGGCTCCGGTCGTTGCGGTTATACTGATATTGGCGCTGACGGTTATGCTTGCAGGAATCGCCGGGGTGACCTTCATCAGTCTGGCCTCCAGTACTGCGGGAAATATCAACACCAGTGAGATATTTCCGCCGACACAGAACTTAAATCTCCTAAGAATTACGTATGATGGAAATGGGTATGAGGGAACGGTTCCTTTAGATACTGCTTCGTATAAGCCGGGTGATAGTGTTACTGTAGTTGGAGAATCTGAATATAATAGGGATGGCTATGATTTTGATGGATGGAGAAATAAACAAAGCAGTTCTTCGACATATTTCAAAGCCGGATCGCAGTTTTCCATCTATGAAAATACAATTTTATTAGCCCAATGGACTAAAAAGAAAACAACAGCAACGCTTACTTATGATTCAAATTCTGCTGAAATAATAATATGGCCAACTCTTATAGAGATCAAGGAACCTCCGTTCACGGCAACACTCATCACTCCTGTCAGTCCGAGCGGTCAGGAGTTCCTCGGATGGAGTATCAGCCCGGACGGGAAGGAGGAGTATGAAGGTGGTTCAACATTTGTTGTCGATAAAGATATTACTCTCTATGCCCAGTGGTCGCCCGTCGCCCCCTAGAAACCTTCATAACACCACCCCGCCAATATATACAGCGTTTCATATCTGAAACGCGCCTGCCCATCCGGGCAGCGTATCCCTGCGGGACGGACAATCAATACTTATCGGGACTCACCTCCCTGAGTTTTGTCCTGAGTGCAGAAAACCTCAAAATGGTGAATACAAAATGGATTTCAACTTATCCTTACGAAGAGCCTTAAAGACCGGAAACGTCGTTCTCGGTCACAACTCCGTTGAAAAGATCATCGCAGAAAACAAAGCACAGCTTGTCATCGTCGCTGCAAACGCACCTGACAAAGTCCGTGTCATGCTTTCCAAAACAGAAAACCTCCCGCTCCATGAGTTTAGCGGCAGCTCCCGCCAGCTCGGCAAAGAATGCGGTCGCGACCACATGATCAGCGTCCTTGCTATTATTGATGCCGGCGAATCCGACATTCTCAACCTCAAGAGTGCATAAAAATGGCAGAAATAACAATTTCCGAAGATGCAATGCGCATGATTGCACAATATGAGAACCTCACCGGCGCCGGTGCACGTGACTGTGTCGTCGACGACAAATTCGGCCGGATTCTCTTTGTAATCAACCCCGGAGAAATGGGGCTTGCAATCGGAAAGAAAGGTGCCAGCGTAAAAAAGGCATCTGATGCATTTGGAAAGAAAGTCGAGGTTGTCGAATACAACCCTGATAAAGTTCAGTTCATCAGAAACTGCTTCCTCCCGGTCCACATCCAGACCGTAACCTTTGAAGACGATCCGGAAACCAGCAGCGAAATCGCCTACGTCGAAGTCCTGCCCGAAGACCGCGGTCTTGCCATCGGCAAAGAAGGAAGAAACATCATCAAAGCAAAAAAACTCGCCCTTCGCCAGTTTGACATCGCCAACGTCGAACTCAAACAGGAAGAAGACGACGACAACGACCTCGTCGACGAAGCAGAAGAGTAATCTTTCTGCTTTTTATTTTTAATTTTTATCCGTAAAAAAGAATTAATTCAGGCATCCTTTTCCGCTGCCTTCTTCGCCCGTTTCACCCGTTCTTTAGTGTTAAAACAGGTCACCAGATCAAGAAACTGCCTAAACCTCTTATTCGTATCAAGAATAATCACATCCGCCTTCTCATCCGGCATCGCCAAAACATCCGCATCTGTTACCGTATCCACATTCACCGTCTTATTCTTCTCGCCCGCCCAGACCTCAAGCTTCTTCATACTTCCATAGGAAATCGAATAATGCCCCGCCTCCATCACCGGCTCCGTCTGAAAAACATCTGAAAATCCTGCTTTAATCCGGTCTTCAAGATCCTTGGTATTTCCGCGTTTTACTTCATATTCCTGCATATCATAATAATTAGAATCTTTTCTCATAATTAGTTACCGTGCGGAACCTCCGCTTCCTCACTCCTTCACCGCCCGCCCGTCATCATGACCCGCTGCCGGCCTGTTCCGCGCAGACGCATACCAAGCCTATACTTATATCCCTGATTAAGAAGCATACTAACCACATATGAAAAAATCAGTATCTCTCTTCGTACTCGTCTTCCTTGCGCTCGGCGTCATCCTGACCGCCGGCTGCGTATCGAACACCCCCGCTCCATCGGTGCAGGCCCCCGACCTTCGCGGAAACTGGACCACCACCACCCCGTTCATCTACTCAAGTCAAACCGGATTTGCCACCGCCGCCGACCCGGACTACCGCGTCTTAACCGTCACGAACCAGCACAACCGCCTCCTGACCATGTCTGTTCCCGCCGCCGACCGGACCTACTATGCCGCCGTCTCAGACAAAAACGCCACCCGTATCTTCTCCGACGCCTCCTATGGGGACGTGCACGAACTCCTCATCGGTGAAATCAAAAACAACGGCACCCGCCTCCTGCTCTCATCTGTCAGATACGACAACGCAACCGGAAACTACGCCGCCATCTTCGACCCGCGGGTAAAAGAAGAAACCACCGCCTCCGCCGTATCAAAACCCCAGGGAACCTCTCCGGCCCTCAACCTCATCGGCTCATGGACACTCGATGCTAAATTTGCAGCCTTCGGCGGTGACGTATATACACCAAACGAAACAACCAACACCCCTATCTCCCTTACTATTACCAAACAAAACGGCCCCGTCTTCTGTGGCACACTCTCCTTCCAAAACCTCTCCACCGCCAACATGACCGGTGTTCTCACCTACGAATCCGGTGCCGACATCACCGCCCTTATAGTAACCGAGTCTGGTATGATGGCCCACCTCCGCATCGTCCCTGATGAAAGCATCATCATCAAAATACTCTACGCAAACATTGCAGGCGTGTTCATCACATCCGACACCACAAACAACGCCACGTCATTTCCGGTCCTCAAAACCAACTGGACCACAACCGGCTACTCACTCCTTGACAACTCCGGCGCAAACACCCGGATCCCGGACCTTCAAATGACCATCCTTGAACAGATAAAACCCATGTTTACCATCGCCCTTTCCAACGGCAACACCTACACCGCCTCAACCTCACCGGCGGGCGAAATCACCGCCGCCGGCATATCCGCTGACCGCAGCACCGCCTACCTCACCGAAGGATTCATAGGAACCGACGGCACCCTCTCATTCTACACCATCGTGCGCAACACAACAACCAACACCCCGTTCATGGCAGTTGAAAGCATTTACACCGCACAAACAGCCTGACCCCCTCTCTTTTTTTCGCCCGTCTGGAACACATCTCAGCTTGCCATCTTCTAAACTAAACTGATGTTATAAAAAATAATGAGTGGTTTATTATATTCTTATCACAAACATATATGTCGTTTATGAATCTCAGACAACTTCCTTCATCCGTTGTATTCTGCTCACTGCTGGTCCTTCTGGCATCGTGTTCCTATGCAATACTCTCTACCATCGTCACCTTAGCCGTCACCCACGGCTTTGGCATACCCGTGGTTCTTGTAGGTAAATTCGTATACGGCTGGCTCATCCTCCTCGTTCTGGTCATCCTCGGCTGGCTCATCTTCCGGAAAAAACAGACCGCGCCTGCAAAAAGCACACTCCCGCTGGGAAAACGCATTTTCTCGCTCGTGGTAACCGGCATCATCATGGCCCTTGTCACCGTCTGTTATTTCCATTCCCTCGGCTACCTTCCCATCTCGCTTGCCGTCGTCCTTCTCTTCCAGTATTCATGGATGGGCGTTGTCATCGAATCAGTCGTCCGCAAAAAACTGCCGTCGCGCAATCAGGTCATCGCCTGTGTTGTTATTGTCATCGGCACCATCCTTGCCGGCGGCATCATCGGCTCATCCATGTCTCTTGCCGACATGAACCCTCTGGGCATCGTCCTCGGCCTCGCCGCTGCTTTCTGTTATGCGCTGTTCGTTCACCTCAGCGGCAGAATCGAAACACAGATGGCACCCATGAACAAAAGTTTCCTCATTGCAACCGCCGGCGTCCTGTTTGTCATGATCTTCGTTGGTATCGTCTACGGCGGAAATGTTGTCCTTGAAGGAATTACCAACCTTGACGCCCTTGCCTACTGCATCCCGCTTGGTCTCTTCGGCATTGCCATCCCCATCTTCTTCCTCTCCGTCGGCGCTCCCAAAATCTCCACCGGCATGGCAACAATTCTTAACTCGGCCGAACTGCCGGTTGAAGTCCTGGCAGCCGCGGTCATCATCCTTGAACCCGTTGCCGCCATCCGCTGGGTCGGCGTCATAATCATTTTGCTGGGCATTGCACTCCCCTATATTCTGGAACGCAAAATCACCAGCGGACTGGAAGAATAACTCACTTTTTTTCAGATATCCAGAATCATATCGCCGGTAGGTGTTACATGATACGCGTATACCTTCCCGTCCGTATCCGTAATCGTATGCCGGATATTTCCGTCGGCGTCCGTGACCCACACCTCTTCTGTTCCATCACCGTAATGAATCCCGCCGTTTGCGTTATCTCCAAACAGCACATCATCACCTACCTGCACCTGCGCATTCGTCGAATTTTCGGACGTAACACAGCCGGCAGTACCTATCACCGCAGTGCATAGAACCAGCATTGCAATCCGCAAGAACGAAAAACTCATACATTTTATTTGCCCCCGCACGCCATATCCTTTATGTCTCATGCGCCGTGCGGCTTTTTGCCGGTTCCCATGGCCGGTCCGCCCGCGGATTTATTCATCTCCTGCCGCGTAAACGAACCTTGTTTAACCGCCCGATTTATAATCTGCAAAAAAATATAAACTGCCTTTGTTTTTAAAAATCACGCGGATATAACTGCTAAAAAATTTGAACCTAAAGCCAAGTATATATCCCGACAAGCTCAATGATGTAATATGAAACACGCAGGAATTGTGTTTATTGCTCTCGCCCTTCTCGGCGGGATTCTCTGTGCCGGATGCATCAGCACCGCCGGCCCGTCCGCATCGCCTAACGGAAACTGGGTCCTTGACTCGGATAAAAACATCACGCTCATCATCAACGGCTCGTCCCTGAACGGATTCAGCGGTGTCAACGCCTACTTCGGATCTCTCAACGTCTCAACCGCTGACGGCAAACTCAGCTTCGGCAACCTCGGCATCACCCTGATGGCCGGCCCCGCTGACCGTGAAGCCGCTGAACAGGCATACCGTGCTGCCCTCAACAACGTCACCGCCTACAAAATCATTGACGGCAAACTCGCCCTCCTTGACAAAGACGGCAAGACCCTCCTGACCTTCAGCGCCGCACCGGTTGACCACCTCGCCGGCACTGCATGGACCGCCGGAAACATCACCCTTGTCTTTGACCAGACCGGCAGCCTCAGCGGCCACGCAGAAGTCAACAGCTACTTCTCCTCATACACCCTGACTGGTGAACACGGCCTCTCCTTCGCTGCCATCGGCTCGACCAAAATGGCAGGACCAGAAGACATGATGATTAAGGAAACCGCATACTTTGCAACCCTCAACAACGTCACCGGCTACAAGATCACCGACGGCAAACTCGCCCTCCTTGACAAAGACGGAAAGACTGTTCTGACCTTTGCAAAATCAGCATCCCCGCTTGCCGGAACCTCATGGACCGGAGCAGACAACACTACCATTGCGTTTGCATCTGATGCAACCTACAGCGGTCAGGCACCTATCAACCGGTACTTCGGAACCTTTGAACAAAACGACACCGCTCTGACTTTCGGTGCAGCAGGCTCAACCATGATGGCAGGTCCGACCGAACTCATGGACAAAGAAACTGCATTCTTCAAGGCTCTCGGCAGCGTCACCGGCTTTAAACTCGACGGCACCACCCTGACCCTTCTGGACG
>CAZAWD010000005.1:6525-15240 GCA_964488725.1 uncultured Methanomicrobiales archaeon
AGTCAGCATAACCTCCCCTTTCCAAAACCACCCCAATATTTTTTTTCTCACCGTTTGGTTTTATCATTTTTCAACTCCCATAGTAAGACATGATACTGTCTGTTCCTCTGATCCTATCGGCTGTTGTGCTGCTGGTAACCTTACTCGCCGCATCATGGCAGGACGCCCGGAGCAGAACCGTCTATACCGTCACGTGGTATCCGGCGGCAATTATCGGCGGGGTATGTGCAGTCCTATTCTGGACAACGCACATATCAGACCCGCTGGCTTTGTTTATTCTCATACTATCCGTTCTCATCGCCGGCATGATGGCAGCATTTTCCTTCTTCGGCCTGTTTGGCAAAGCGGATGCAAAAGCACTCATTCTATTGGCCCTCACCGTCCCGGTCACTCCCTTTGCCGCGTATATATTTCCGTCGCTTGCTGTCTCATCCATTGTCAACGCCGGACTCATCATACTTATCGTCCCGGTTTTCTATCTTGTTTCAAACATCATCCATAAAAATAAAGCTCCCTTCTGGCTGATGTGCTCGGGCCGGCCGGTGCCGGGGCCGGAGGTCACGCGTTATTTCGGATTCATCGCCGAAGAAATAACCGAAACAGGCGACGGTATTGTCCGGAAATTCTGCCCGGTTTCCGATGCCTTCAGTTCACTTCGCACGCATTCTGCGCGCATGATACGGGTTCTCCGCGAAAATCCTGAAAAATACGCAGACGATATCGCCCGGTATGCGAAATGTCAATCCGTCTGGATAATTACCGGCCTGCCGTTTCTCATTCCGCTGACCGCCGGTTACATCTTTGCCCTGTTTGGTATCTCGGCAGTGGATTTCATTCTCGCCTGATCTTTCCCGTTCAGCAAAAAGGCATATATTTCCCCAAAGACCATATGTATCAGATTACAGATGGATAGATCACAAAAGAAACTGCTATTCATATCTCTTGGCATCAGCCTTGCGGTTCTTTTTATCGTCCTTCTTGTTACGATTGACGCCAACACGTTCATCGCGCTTAATAGCTGTATACCCGGCTACCTCTTTCTTGCCCTTGGCATGCATGTCATGTCGCTCATCTTCTGGGCTCTTCGTATAAAACTCATGAGCCGGTCGCTGGGATATCGCGTAGGCCTTGCCCACTCGGTAAATCTGGTCTGTTCCAACATGTTCATTGCCTCTGTTACGCCGTCACAGATAGGCGGTGAACCGGTCAGAATATACGAACTGCATAAAGCAGGGGTTCCAACCGGCGACGCGACTGCGGTCATCATCATGGAACGGGTCTTTGACGGCATTGTTCTTGCTATCGGCACGGTTGTCTGTGTATTTCTTCTCGGCATTTTCTTCAGTGAAATCCATCTTCCTGATATATGCATGATAACCGCCTACATCGCTGCTGCGGTTTTTTGCGGACTGGTAATTCTCTTCTTTGTCATAGCCAAACATCCGAAATGGGGACTTGCCCTCATGCAGAAAATATCCCGGTTCATTTCACGCAAACGCAGTGCGGAAGCAACCGCCGCCCATCTTAAAAAATTTGAAGGACACGTTGAACGCTTCTATACCACGCTTGGTTTTTTCACCGGAAAATCCCGGTCCGCCATTGCCTGGGGAATGCTCTTCTCAACGCTTTACTGGTTCAATGAATTTATCATCGCCTTCTTCATCTGTCTGGGCCTTGGCGTTGAACCTACCGGTGAGCTGTTCCTTCTTTCGCTCATCTTCCAGTTGCTGATAACCGTTATCATGATGATCCCCTTAACCCCGGGCGGTGTCGGCGTTGCTGAAGTATCACTTGGTGCCTTCTATGCGATTATCATTCCGTCCTCGATAGTTGGTATCTTCGTTCTTATCTACCGGTTTATCTTCTACTACTTCAACCTCGCCATAGGATTTATTGCAAGCATGCTCATCGTCCGCCGTGAAACAAAAACATCTAAGGAGATTTAAATGGACGCCAAACAGAAAAAACTACTTTGGATATCAATCGGCCTGTCTCTGGCCATTCTGCTGCTGGTCATTATCTTTACTTTTAATGAAAGCACCATCGACGCATTAAAAAATCTGAATGTATGGTATCTGGTCTTTGCCTTTGGTCTGCACCTTCTGGCCATTGTGTTCTGGGGTATGCGGATTCTGGTCCTCTGCCGTTCGCTTGGATATAAAGTTCCGCTGCATCACTGCATTAACATGGCCGCCGCCGGTCAGCTTCTGGCGTCGATTACTCCGTCCAGTATCGGCGGCGAACCGATACGTATCCATGAACTCTATAAAGCAAAAATGCCGATAGCCGACGCAACCGCCGTTGTCATTGTTGAGCGGCTGCTGGAAGCAGTGCTTTTGGTTCTCGGCGTTATTGTCGGCATGACCGCGTTTTCGTTAATTTATCATAACGGTGAAATCGCACCGGAACTGATTGTCGGTGCATGGTGCGGGACTGCGTTCTTTGTAGCCATTCTGGTTGTGCTGGTTCTGGTTATGCGCAAACCTGAAACAATTAAACGCTGGGGGGTAAAAATTGCCGGATTCTTTTCAAAGAAGATGAGCGACGAACGCAAAGTAAAACTTAATGCGGATGTTGTCGACGGGGTTGACCGCTTTTACGGGACGTTCAAACATTTCGCCGGAAAAGCACGCTGGGGTCTGGCAGCGGGTTTTTTCTTTTCCCTTTGCTTTTGGGCGTGCGAGTATGCCATTGCTTCGGTCATCATGGTGGGTCTGGGATATGAACCAAACATTCTCCTCTCGATTGTGTTCCAGCTGATAATTGCGGTTATCCTGATGATTCCGCTGACGCCCGGAAGTGCCGGTCTTGCCGAGCTGTGCTACACCGGTTTTTACTCGCTGATTCTGCCCAGTGGTGTTATCGGCCTGTTTGTCGTTCTTCAGCGTCTTATCATGTATTATTCCAATCTTCTTATTGGGTTCATTGCAAGCTTTTTAATTGTAAAGCGTGAAGCAAGAAACGAAACGGTCGTTACTGCCGATGAGAACTAACATCTCATTTCTTGATACCATCCGGTATTCGCTGACCAAAAACGACCGCACGGAAAATTTTTACCGGCTGCAGTATGAACATCTGTTTTCCCGTCATTATGATGCACGGGCCGGGTGTCTGAAAATCGGTGCCCTGAACCTTCCGCGTCTGTCTCATTCTGAGTTTCCCACGCGTGAAGAAGCATATTACGCGATGGAAATCGGTGATATTCTCTATCCCGGCCTTCTTGATTCATACCGGTATGTAGACGAAGGGCCGTATGAATGGGGGGGTGCTGCAATTGAAAAAAATGATGTCGTCTTTGACTGCGGGGCGAACCTTGGTTTGTTCTCACTGCTTGCCGCGTATCGCGGGGCACAGGTATACGCGTTTGAACCGGTCAGAGCTGCCCGTGAGATGATGGAACGCAGCCTCGCTCTGAACCCTGACCTTGCACACCATATTGAGATTATTCCTGCTGCTCTGGGCGCGGCCTCAGGTGTTGCGGAGTTTACGGTGCTTGATGATACGCTGGTCGGTTCGTCCATGGTGCTTGCCCAGCCCGGACGAAAAGAATGTTCATCTGTCACAACGGTAGATGCCTTCTGTCAGGACCGCGGCCTTACGGTGGATTTCATTAAAGCCGATATCGAAGGGGCCGAACGACAGATGCTGGCCGGTGCACAGGAAACCCTCGCCCGTGACGCGCCGGATGTTGCCATATGCACGTATCATCTTCCTGATGATCCTGTTGTTCTTTCCGGATTGCTGAAGAAAGGCAATCCGGCGTATTCGCTTGTCCGCCGGTGGAAAAAAGTGTATGGCGCGGCTCGCTCTTAGATTACCGCCGCCGTTTTTTACCCTGCATATGTTTTTGTTCTTCTTTTTCCCGTTCTGTTCCGCGTTTCTTCGGCGGTGACCCGCATATCGGACAGTCCGGTTCTCCTTCGGGAATTTCTGCTCCGCAGCCGGAACAGATTCGTTTCCAGACGCGTCTTTGCGCACTTTTCTGTTGCAGGCTTTTTGTAGGGATAGATAGATGCCGGCAGACGTTCTGCACCGCAAAATCATCACTCACTACAGTTCCGGATCGTGCGAGTGCAAGTGCAATCACCGAGATGTCGGTCTTTGAAAGCACTCTGTCATCTCCGGACCGCACCGCGGTTTCACGAACTGTATGAACATCGGCCGCCGCTCCTGCTCCTATCATCAGTCCGTTTTCAACAAGCAGTTCAAATCGCATTCGTGAAACGGTATCGCGAATTTCATCCGAAACCTCTTCGGTCGTCCAAAATTCACCCTCCAGCTGATAATCGCCGAAAAAAAAGGATGCATCCAGAATATACTGCATTTTTATCGTCTAAATCGCGTTTGCAATAATCCGGGACGCGGTCAATTTACTCGACGCCCGCTCAAACGTATCAAAGCTTGCCACATCGGCAAGTCCTGCCTGCATCAGTTTTACGTATCCGCCGGATGCGAACACGCCGTGAACGCCGGCCGCCCGGACTGATTTTGCGCCCTGGTCTTTCAGCATCTTTGCAGCAAGAGCCATTGATCCGCCGGTTGCGATGATATCATCGACAATAATGCAGTCACGCCCCGCTGCTGCAAGGTGCTTGGGTGCCATGGTTACTTCCGAACCCGAAAGACGGGTTTTGTTCAGATGATCGCAGTCCCAGCCAAATGGTTCTGCAACACCTTTTGCAAAGTACCACGCGCCTTCGTCGGGCGAAAGAATCAGCGGGTTCTCAATCTGTTGTGATGCAATGTAGTTTCCTATCTCCGGTGCGATAGATACGTTCTCGGCGGGGCATCTGAAATGGTTTAGAACCGAGGTGTCATGGATGTTAACCGTAACAACGCGGGACGCGCCCTCTGATAATGCGCGGGCGAGTGCGCGGGCGGATACCGGCTCGCCGTCTTTGAACCGTTTATCCTGTCGCGCATATCCCATGTAGGGCAGGACCAGTGTTACATCGCGGCCTTCACAGGCGTCCATCAGCAGTATGACCTGCATCGCGGTAGCTGCATCAACGGTGCTCGCAACAACGACCATTTCATCATCCAGCTCTTCTACACGCACATACTGTTCACCATCGGGGAAGGTGGTGTAGGTAACCCCGGCGAGTTTACAGCCCAGTTGCTGTGCAGTCCGGGCCGCAAGCAGCTGACTTTTTTCTGTATAGATAACCTTCATATTTTCTGCAGTTACTATCTAATACTGAAACTACTTAAATCATAATCAAGTACAGATTATAGACTCCTTAGAACAAGGTAAGGTTATACAATATGGAAGACTCCAAAATAACGGCTGATGCGGGAACGGATACTGCTATGGGGGCAGTTAGTCCCGTTGCGCCGGAAATACAGGGCACGGAAGCGCCCGCGCCGGAACCTGCCCCTCCCAAAGAGCATTATGCGTCTGATGATCTTGACGCGGAAGTGTTTGGCGGGGTGCGGTTCGATACCACCGCGGATATTCCGATTCCTGCATCTCTTATTGATCAGGTTATCGGCCAGGAACACGCGGTCGATGTAATACGTAAGGCAGCAACCCAGCGCCGGCATGTCATGATGATTGGAAGCCCGGGTACGGGTAAATCAATGCTTGCCAAAGCAATGTCAGAGCTTCTTCCCAAAGAAGAAATGCAGGACATTCTCGTTTATCCAAATCCGGAAGACAACAATAATCCGATTATCCGGGTGGTGCCGGCCGGCCGCGGTAAGGAGATTGTTGCTCATCATAAAGCCGATGCCAAGCGTCAGGCCTCCTCGCGCAACACGCTGATGCTGGTATTAATTGTTGGTGTGCTTGGCATATCGCTTATCTCCGGTCAGCTGCTGATGGGAATTATCGCTGTTGCGTTCCTGTTCATGGCGTTTAGGTCACTGATGCCCAAAGATACGGCGATGGTGCCAAAACTCATTGTGTCCAACAAACCCGATAGTCATGCGCCGTTCGTGGATGCGACGGGATCGCACGCAGGAGCGCTTCTTGGTGATGTTCGTCACGACCCGTTCCAGTCCGGCGGTCTTGAAACACCGGCTCACGATCGTGTTGAGGCCGGTGCAATTCACCGTGCGCACCGTGGTGTTTTGTTTATCGATGAGATTAACACGCTTGAACTTCAGTCGCAGCAGAGTCTGCTGACCGCGTTACAGGAAGGCGAGTTCCCGATTACCGGTCAGTCGGAGCGGTCGTCGGGGGCGATGGTCAGAACCGAGCCGGTGCCGTGCCGGTTCCTGATGATTGCAGCAGGTAACCTTGACGCTGTCCAGTATATGCATCCGGCGCTCAGGAGCCGTATCCGCGGATACGGGTATGAGGTCTACATGAGCGAGACGATGGACGATACGTTTGAGAATCGCGGTAAACTGGTCAGGTTCATTGCTCAGGAAGTTAAAAACGATGGTAAGATTCCGCCGTTCGATCCGCTGGCAGTTGCCGAGATTCTGCGCGAGGCAAAACGCCGGTCCGGCCGTAAGGGTCATCTGACTGTTAAGCTGAGAGATTTAGGCGGTCTTGTTCGTGTGGCAGGCGATCTGGCGATTAAGGAAGGGTCGGCGGTGACTACGATGAAACATGTGGTTGAAGCCAAACAGATTGCCCGTTCGGTTGAAGACCAGATTTCTGATGAGTATATCCGGCGGACCCGTGATTATGATCTGACGATTGTTGAAGGCACGATGGTCGGTCATGTAAACGGTCTGGCTGTTGTTGGAAACGATGCCGGTTCGGTTCTGCCGATTACGGCCGAGGTCACGCCGTCGCAGGGTGCCGGAACGGTTATTGCAACCGGTCTCTTAAAGGAGATTGCACAGGAGTCCATTAAGAACGTCAGTGCGCTCATTAAGAAGTTCTCAGGAACTGATATCCGCAAAGTGGATATCCATGTTCAGTTTATCGGTACCTACAACGGCGTTGAAGGGGATTCCGCGTCGGTTACGGTTGCAACGGCGGTTATCAGCGCACTTGAAAATATTCCGGTTCGTCAGGATCTCGCGATGACCGGTTCACTTTCGGTCAGGGGCGATGTGCTGCCTATCGGCGGGGTGACCTATAAGATTGAAGCAGCTGCCAAGGCCGGCATTAAGACGATTGTTATTCCCCAGTCGAATCTGGACGATGTGCTGATTGAGGATCAGTATGCAAAGATGGTGACTATCATACCGGTCACCCGTGTAGAAGAGGTTCTCCGCTATGCTCTGGTGCCGGAAGATAAGGAAGCATTTGAAAAGAAGCTTGCCCAGATAGGTAAACACATGGAAATTCCGAAGATGGAACTCCCCGAAGAAAAAGAAAAGGCAGCTGCCTGATTTCTTTTTTTCTTTTTTTCATTCCATTATCTATATCTGTCTTCCCGACCTATTTTATGTAATTCTGGGTGAGACCATGACTAAGTATTTGTTTAACGAAGGAATCGTATGGGAAGATAAACGCACCGGCTCATACATTGTTCCCTATCTGATATTTTTCATACTCTTTGCGATACCTGCGGTGCTGGTATGGTTTGCGAAACAAATCCTTGCCTATGTTCCGGCAGGAGTTCCGCTGCCGTTTCAGGCGTCGCAGTTCACACTCTTTGTGACCATTACGGTATGTGCTGTCTGCGGGGCACTCGCACTCATTATACTGCTTGCAGGAATCCGTAATCTTCGGCTTCCCCGTCTGGTTATGACGCCGCGCCGGCTGTGCCTGATGAAAGGAGAGGGAAGATATACCGAAGTCCGGTTCAAAAAAATAGATGCCGTGTATATCAGAGGCAACAGAATTATCATCTCGGCCGGCGGCAAAAAAGTTATCAGGTTCGGGCCGGTAAACGATGTCTATGCCACGCGAAATGCGGTTGTCGGCCTGATTGAGTTTGAGATCAGACCGCCCGAAGATGAGACCATCGTCTTTGATAAAGCCGAGCCGATAGACAAACCCGGTGATGTATTTGACGCGGAAATCCAGTAAATTACCGGCGTCAGCCGGTCTTACTCATTTTTTCTCCCGGGGGGGGGTGGAACTGCCTGATGCGGGAGCCTCGCGGCTCATGCTCGTTACTTATTCTCAGTTTCCGTCATCAGTTTCTGCACCGCACGGTCGAAATCCGAAGTAATCTTCTGGTGCCGGTTGAACGAATCATACTCACCAAACGCCCGCTCTTCTGCTGTCCTGCGAGAGATACTGCCTTTGCCCTGTAATATCTTATATTTGCGGAATGTCAGAAACGCATTTATGCTCTCTGCAAACTCCTCCATGGTAAACGTATTTTCCCGCTCGATAAGATCCTCAATGTAATCAAAATACCCTGAAACCGTTCGTTCAAGCTGTCTGATCTCCTTTTGATCAAGATAGTTCTTCGCAACAGCCGCATCCGACTTCAAAATCCGCCCGTCCGGAGAGTTCTTCCACGTAGTCAGACCCATATGCTCTTTACCGGAGTCGGCATGTGAATAGACAATCTCAGCCGCGGTCTGACCTGTGATTGCATAATGGAACTTATTCTGAACCATGGCGTAAAACTCAGCAGTAATCGCGGAGTTCTTATCATAATCAATACTGCACTCCGCGAAGATGTCGGTAATCTGCTGCCACACTCTGCGTTCGCTTGCACGAATCGAACGGACCCGTTCCAGCAGCTCACGGAAATAATCCTTTCCAAAGACATCGGTTCCCTGCTTCAGGCGCTCATCATTCAGAGCGAACCCCTTTGTCATATACTCCCTGAGAACTCCGGTTGCCCAGATACG
>CAZAWD010000006.1:0-14641 GCA_964488725.1 uncultured Methanomicrobiales archaeon
CGGTGCCATTTTCTGGATGTGGATTTTTGCATTAATCGGTGCAGCAACGAGTTTCGTTGAGTCGACTATCGGTCAGATCTACAAAGAGAAAAAAGACGACGGACTTTTCCACGGCGGGCCTGCCTACTACATCAGAGACGGACTTGGAAAACCCAAGTTTGCCATATTCATGGCACTGTTGATCATCGTTACGTATGGTATGATGTTCATCGGCGTGCAGGCAAATCAGGCAAGTGCTGCTTTACAGAATGCATTTGGAACCGAGCCGTTTGTTTTTGCAGTGGTCCTTGCGGTCCTTGCAGCCATTATTATCTTCGGCGGCATTCGCAGAGTAGCCCGTGTATCTACATGGATGGTCCCGCTGATGGCTATTCTCTGGATGCTTCTGGCGCTGGTAATTGTTCTGGTCAATTTTACTCAGGTATCCCTTGTAATTGAAACAATATTTTCCTATGCGTTTGGTGTGAAAGCCTTTGTCGGCGGCGGTATTGGAATGATGGTCCTCTGGGGTCTGAAGCGTGGTGTCTTCTCCAACGAAGCCGGTATTGGTTCGATTCCAAACGTCTCATCTGCTGCTCACGTAAAACACCCTGTAAAGCAGGGTCTGATGCAGTCGGTGGGTGTTTTAATTGATACGCTGGTTGTTTGTACAGCAACTGCTTTTGTTATCATTCTTTATACCAACGTTGCATATCCCGGGTATAATTTCGCAGAGCTCGGTCTTGCCGGCAGCCTGTCAGGTGCGCCGCTCGTATCCGAAGCTCTTAGTGCGACCTTCCTTGGACCTGCTGCTCCGTATGTTCTCTCTGCATTCCTGCTGGTCTTTGCATTTAGCAGTCTTATCAGTTATTACTCGATGAGTGAAGCAAATGTAAAGTTCATTACGCAGAAGAAGGGAGCAGTCTTTGCCCTGCGTATTCTGATCGTATTTATGGTGTTTATTTCGTCTATGATGTCGATGGGTCTTGCATGGGATCTTGCTGACACATTCCAGGCACTGATGGGTATCTTTAACATGGGTGTTCTCTTCTTCCTCGCAAAGTATGCGTTTGAAGCTCTCAAAGATTACTTTGATCAGAAAGGTTCAGGTGTCGAAGAGCCGGTATTTGACCCGTCATGTCTGTCCAGTCAGAAAGGTATTACCTGCTGGCCGCCCAAAGACGATGATGATGAAAACAAAGGTGTTCAGTAATATTTCCGATTGGAAATTTACTGATATTTTTTTTGTTCTATTTTGATATGATTCCACATTCTATATTGCGGAGTGAAACCAATAGGTATTCACATGCACTCAATATTCAGGGAATGCAGAAGCGGCGATCTTTGCGGTCTGAAAAAGATTGCGGCTTTTGAAAACATTGAACCGGAACAGCTAGCGCGAAAAATTTCTGCCGGCCGGATACTTGTTCTAAAAAACCGGTTCCGTGACTATCCTTCCTGCGCTCTTGGCGAAGGGACCCGCGTAAAGGTGAATGTCAATATCGGCACCTCGGGCGTTACCTGTTCGCCGGAAAATGAAATTAAAAAAGCTGAAGCGGCCATTGCAAACGGCGCTGACGCCATCATGGATCTCTCAACGGGAGGGGATCTTCCCGCAATCCGAAAACAGATTCTTGCGTTGCCAATTCCGGTAGGAACCGTCCCGATTTATGAAGCTGTTCGCCGTGCAGGTAATGTTGTTGATCTGACGCCGGATATTTTGTTTAATACTATTCGCGATCAGGCAAAGCAGGGTGTTGATTTTATGACGCTGCACTGCGGAGTGAATCTTGAGGTTTTAGATGCGCTCAAAGCTGATCCGCGCACTATGGGTGTTGTATCGAGGGGCGGATCCTTCCACACGGCAATGATGCTTGCAACAGGCGAGGAAAACCCGCTGTATAAGGAGTATGATTATCTTCTCGAAATTCTGGATGAATACGAGATCCCTGTCTCTCTTGGCGACGGTATGCGGCCCGGTGCGTATGTTGATTCTACAAAACTTGCCAAATCGCAGGAGTATCTGACGCTTGGCAAACTCGCGCGGCGCGCTCATGAAAAAGGGATTCAACGTATGATTGAAGGGCCGGGGCATATGGATTATCAGGAGATTTCCTATAATGTAAAAATGATTAAGGAAATCACCGGGTATGCTCCGCTCTATCTTCTGGGCCCTCTTGTGACAGATATCGCGCCGGGATACGACCATGTAACCGGTGCTATCGGCGGCGCGGCAGCGGCCTCGGCGGGCGCTGACTTTTTATGCATGGTGTCGCCATCTGAGCATCTGGCACTTCCTAATCTCGACGATATCGTAGAAGGCACTCGCATTGCAAAAATTGCGGCGCATGTGGGCGATCTGTCACGACGGCGTGAGACCGAAACTCCCCGCCAGCAGGCTATGGCCGAAGCCCGTAAAAATCTTGACTGGGATGCACAGTTCTCTCTTGCGCTCTTTGGCGGGCACGCCCGCAAAATTCATGAGCGTGATGGTGCGTGTGAAACCTGTTCAATGTGCGGGGATTTGTGCGCTCTGAAAATTGTTGAAAAAGCGCTTGATAAGATGATATAATATTTTTTTTCTCTCGTAAAATAATGTCCTGGTTTTTCATCATCTTTCATACACCTTTTGATTTATTAGCAAGTACCGCACATATGTAAGTATGGTTTCCGAAGAAGTCGGCATAGTGCTCAAGAGGCTTGAGGATGATAATGTACGGTCGGTTCTCCTTCAGTTCTCTGATCTGGAAGGAAAGCCGAAAAATGTTGCGATTCCGACGAAACAGATGGAAAAAGCATTAACCGGTGGTATCAGCTTTGACGGCTCCTCCATTCAGGGGTTTGCGCGTCTGGAAGAATCCGATATGGTGCTTCGTCCGGAGACGTCCACCTATCAGATAATCCCGTGGTCGGATGAGAAATACCGGGTGGCACGTTTTATCTGTAACGTGTATACAACCCATGGAGAACCATTCGCCGGCGACCCCCGCTACATTCTGCATCAGCAGATGGAAAAAGCTGCGGCACTTGGGTATACGTTTAATGTTGGTCCTGAGATGGAATTTTTCCTGTTTCGTCGGGATGAAACCGGGCACCCGACGGTGAATCTGCAGGATCATGCAAGTTACTTTGATCAGACCCCGACCGATCCCGGAGAGGATGTACGCCGCGATCTGGTAACACAGCTATCTGAGATGGGATTTAATATTGAAGCCTCTCATCATGAGGTTGCCCCCTCTCAGCATGAAATTGATTTCACCTATGGCGATGCGCTTTCCATTGCGGATAAGGTGGTAACATTTAAATTTGCTGCGAAGACGCTTGCTTTGAAACACGGGCTGCATGCGACGTTCATGCCAAAGCCGATCTATGGAATCAATGGGTCAGGTATGCATGTCAACTGTTCGTTAATGAAGGACGGTGAGAATGCATTCTATGACTCAGACGGCGAGTTCCAGTTATCAGACACCGCCCGGTATTTTATCGGCGGGCTGTTGAAACATATTAATGGCATAACACGTGTTGCCAACCCCACTATCAATTCATATAAACGCCTGATTCCGGGGTATGAAGCACCGGTCTATGTGGGCTGGTCAGCGATGAACCGCTCAGCGCTTCTTCGTGTCCCTTCTCCCAGAGGCAAAAGTACGCGCGCTGAGCTGCGCAGTCCTGATCCGACCTGTAACCCCTATCTGACCTTTGCTGCGATGCTTGCGGCCGGCATGGATGGTGTCATGCAGAAAATCGAACCGCCGGAAAGTATTGACAAGAATATATTTAAAATGTCAGCAGCAGAACGTGCGGCTGAAGGCATCCGGTGTCTGCCATGGAGTCTTCTTGAAGCAAACAATGCGCTTAGAACTGATCGTCTGCTTTGTGATGCACTTGGAACACATGTTGTTGAACAGATTTTCCGTATTGGTGAACTGGAGTGGGGAGAGTTTTCCAAGGCAATTACCGACTGGGAACTCAGACGGTACCTGGCAACCTACTAATCTCCTCCTTTATTTTTGGCGTGCGGCTATCAAACAAATAGGTTTATATTGGATTAAGGCAGATTAGTTAAAGCACTTTTATTGCGAAGGTAGCCAAGCCAGGTCAACGGCGCCAGCTTCAGGGGCTGGTCTAGTAGTAGTTCTGGGGTTCGAATCCCTTCCTTCGCATTGTTTATTTCGTCAATACAGGATATTACGTATCGTATACCAATGTATAAATAACATGTTGATAATAGTATTATAAGCAATGAACGTCTACTCCAAATGCCCGGTGTGTGGCGAGGGCCTCATTCATCATGACGATCCTGTCTATGGCAAATGTTCTATTTGTGGGAAGCCATGTGAGACTTATTTTACCTGTGAGGACAATCATCTTATATGTAGTAGTTGTCGATATGGGCCTTTTTATAATGCTGCTGTTCGTTTGTGTCTGAATACAACCTCCAAGGACCCGATTGAAATCGCAGAAAATCTAATGGACCTTCCCGAATTTGGAATATACGGGTGTAAACATTATTTTGTAGTTCCATTTGCTTTGGTAACCGCGTATAATAATGCCGGTGGGAAAGTCGATGATCTGGAAGTAATCTTAGATAAAATTCATGAACGTCTTTTGCGCTATCCTTCTTCCATGTGTAAAATCGGCGGCATTTGCGGTGTTCCTATCTCTGCGGGCATTGGCCTTCTTGATGTTGTATCTGATATTGGCTCATCATTTAAACCCCACAACATCGGTAACATGATGACAACCGAATGTCTGCATGTTATCCGGCGTTACAATCCGATGGATGATTCCTTCTGTTGTAAACGTCATGTTTACCTGTCCATTCTTCGCGGAGCAAAATTTATTGATGATAATTTTTGGGTTATGCTTACCCTGCCCGACAAGGTTTCCTGCAAATATCATGGTGCAAACCCCAAATGCCTGCATAATAAATGTGTCATGTATTATGGTCTAATGCCAAAACCAAAAGAATAATTTTCAATCGGTTGCATACCCATAGATCACCATTCCCCATTTATTGCAAATATCTCTTTTGTTTTTGGATTGCTGAAGCGTATCTGCCGCATCTTCATATCATCAGCCGACGGGCAATCCAGTTTCTGAAATAGTCAAGTTCTTCTTCGGTGTGAAAATAGTGTGACGCGCCGTTCATCACTGAGACATCTGCGTCCCCTCCTTTCACAAATTTTGCCACCGTCTCCACACTGCTGAGGGTATCATACTCTCCGCAGAGGATATATGTCGGTCCGCTTAGACATCTGACCGGATGGGTGCAGACATACTGGTAATATTCCCAGTCAAGCGGTTGGGCATCCGGAACCCGAATCACTTTTTTCTCTTCCAACTCCTTTACGCTGACATTTTCGTACGCCATCATCGACTCAATAAGGGCGCGCATATCAACAACCGGAGAAAGAAACATAGAAGCTGAAATATCCTCATCCCTATAGGCCGTCAGTGAGAAATACGCACCCATACTACAGGCAAAAACTCCAATGTCATGAGACAGCGTCTTTGCATAGGTGAGCACCCGTTCCAGATCGGCAACCGAATCCTGAATTGTGCAGCTGTCGCCTGCGTCCCTGCGCTCCCCGTGCCCGGGCAGATCAAAACTGAGCACCTGATACCCGGCGCGCACAGCTTCTTCCGCAAAAATTCTGATGACCGTGTCGGTCTTTGAAGACATATTCCCGTGAACTGCAATAAAGAGCCGGTCGTATGGTTCATCATTCCAGAGCACCGCGGGGATAGCGTCTATGGTTATCTGCTGCATCTTTACACCATCAGCCGGCGGGCAACTGCCATATTCTCTGTATCGGACCGGACTTCGTCCGAGGGCGTCTCCATAATAAATGCACAGTGGGAAATTTTCGGAAACGTTAAAATATCATGTATGGCGGCCTCACCCAGCGCTCCCCGTCCCAGATGCTCATGCCGGTCGAGGTGCGACCCGATTCCACCTTTCATATCATTTAAGTGAATAACTTTCAGCCGGGACAAATCTCCTGCTTCATCTGCAAACCATGAGAACACCGTCTCAGCCCCGTATCCGGGAATATCATACCCCGCCGCACCTGCATGACAGGTATCAAAGCAGAACCCGACGCGGTTATCCCTTCCCAATCCATCGGCAATCGCTCCCACATCGGCAAATGTTCCACCCACCGTATTTTTTTCATTTGCCGTATTCTCTAAGAGAATCATCGTCTTGCCCTCTGCCGTATCAAGCGCGTGCCCGATAGCCGCAATAACTTTTTCCTGTCCTTTAGCATGGCCGTCTTCTTTTCCATGATGACCCAAATGAGTTACAAGATACGGAATTCCCAGAATACTGCATCGTGTCAACTCATCGGTCAGGGTCGCAACTGATTTCTCATAGATGTCGGGCTTCTCCGCTGCGGGGTTTGGAAGATATGGCATATGGTCAACCACCGGAAAAATTCCTGACACGGTCAGAGCACTTTTAAATGCCGATGCCGCCTCTGTATCAATCGGCTTAGCTGCCCATACCCGCGGACTGCGTGTAAACATCTGAAACGTATCACACCCCAGATCCTGTGCCCGTGAAACCGCCGACTCAAACGACCCGGCGATCGATACATGAAACCCTAACTTAACCATGGTTGCGCCTCTCACTTCTTCTATAGCAATAGTGTCTCAACGAATGTATACTTTTGTAGAATCTCTTATCTTGTCCTCTTCGAAACAACAGTATAGCATCATCGCCAATAGTATACACAGTATGGTCAGGGTATTTATCGCCGTTGAACCGGCCGCGGCTGTTCGTCAATCAATTGCTGATGCCGGTAAAAGTCTGGAGGGCACCGCCCGTCTCAACCTCGTCCCCCCGGAACTCATGCATATCACCCTTAAATTTCTGGGTGACGTTTCCCCGGGTTCTATCGTTAAAATTGAATCTGCACTTGATACCATTCATGCGTCCCCCATCCCGCTCACGGTTACCCGCGTCAGCACCTTCGGCCGTCCTCCCCGTGTTATAAAAGCTGAAATCAGTGACGGCGGTGCTCTGGCGCGGCTTGCAGGGCAGGTAGACTCTTTACTCATTCCTCTTGGATTTCATCCCGATGAAAAACCATTCTCTCCTCATATCACTATCGCCCGCATCAAAGAATCATCGCCCGCGTTATCTGCCGCGCTTCGCCCGCTACAGGAACACGAATTCGGGTCCTGCATTATCAACTCACTCGTATTAAAAAAGAGTGTTTTAACGCCCGCAGGTCCAATATATACCACACTTCACCGGGTGAGTCTATGAGAAACCAATATGAAACCGCTGTCCTGTCCCGCATCCTCCCCTCGGAACAGGAACGTATGGATGTTCGGGCAATGCAAGAAAAACTTCTTACCGCTGTGCGTGATATTTCCGGCGTTCCTGCCATGGTAACAGGTTCCGTGGCGCGTGGAACATGGGTCAGAGGAGATAAAGATATTGACATCTTTATGCTTTTTTCGCCGGAGCTGTCCCGGGAAGAACTACAGGAACAGGGTCTGGCCACCGCATATGCGGTTGTTGACCGGTTTCATGGAACCTCCGAGGAAAAGTATGCCGAGCATCCATATCTGAATGCGGTTATCGAAGGATTCGACGTTGATCTCGTACCCTGTTATCACGTTGCATCCACTGCTGAAATGCAGTGCGCGGTCGATCGGACCCCGTTTCATACCCGGTATCTGATTGATAAAATTGCCCCGCTCAGAGAAGATGTTCTGCTTCTCAAACAGTTCTGCAAGGGCGGCGGGGTATACGGTTCTGATCATATGACCGGCGGCTTTTCGGGCTATCTTTGTGAACTTCTCATCCTTTACTATGGCGGCTTTACTGAATTTATGCAGGCGGCCGCAAAATTCCGGTATGGTGAAGTCATTGACATTGAGCACTACTATCCGGATAAAAAATCTGTGCGTAAATTATTCACCGAACCCATGATTGTTATCGACCCGACTGATAAAAGCCGTAACGTAGCGGCAGCGCTCACACCGACCCGTTTTTCCGAGTTCATGGAACTTGCCCGTGACTATGGCGACCGTCCCGGAGAATGCTATTTCATTCCTGACGCCCCGACCACCATCTCGGCTGATGAGTTTGCCGCGGTTCTTGAACAACGCCGGACCGCCATGCTCGCCCTTTCATTTGCCACCCCTGAGTATGTTGCCGATACTGTTGTTCCTCAACTGCGAAAAACCATGGATGCTATCCGTGCTATGCTGGAAGCTGAAGGGTTTCCGGTTCACCGTGCCGAGGTCGCCATGGGTCCGGTTCATTGCCTGATTCTCTTTGAACTGCTGGTGGCTGAACTCCCGGCAATTGTTGTCAGAGACGGCCCGCCGGTATGGAACCATGAAAATGCCGACCGGTTCGTTGAAAAATATCTGCATCAGGAATCATTTGCCGGCCCGTGGATATCAGACGACCGTTACTATACCGAGGTCCCGCGCAAATATTGTATGGCCTCCTCCCTTCTGCATGATCCGGCAAAAATATTTTCCGGAGCGCTTGGAAAACACGTCCGACTCTCGATGGAAGAGGAGTATACGGTTCTGGAAGGCCGCCACATCTGGTCACCGGAATTTTCGATGTTTCTTTCCGCGTATTTTGCCCGCGCGTCGCACGCGGTCCGTAAGCTTCGTTCGATGCGTCCATGACGCACGCTCTATTCTATCCATACACATCGGCACTGGTTGCCCTTTCCGGCGGGGTGGACAGTGCGGTTCTGTTGTATCTTGCAAAAGAAGCCGGGCTGTTAGTGCATGCTGCAACGATTGCATCAGCCTTTACCCCGCGCGCCGAGATTTTGCAGGCTGCATCTTTTGCCCGTCAGCTGGATGTTCCCTGGCATCAGGTAACGGTGGATGTATTCGCCGTACCGGCCTTATCTCTGAATCCCAAAAACAGGTGTTACCTCTGTAAAAAACTGATTATGAGTGAACTGGTAACATGTTCAGCTTCCCTCGGGCTTGAAGCAGTATTTGACGGAACACATGCTGATGATATTGCCGGCGGCACTGCGGGTCGCCCGGGTCTGGCGGCGCTTGAAGAGCTGGGGGTGGTCAGCCCGTTTGCCCGCGCGGGTATCGGCAAAACCGATATATTACGCCTTGCAGACGAATACGCCATCCCGGCCCTGCCGGCCTCGGCATGCCTTGCGACCCGTATACCGTTTGGAGAGGTGCTGACAGAAGAGAAACTACGGCGTGTTGATGAGGCCGAACGTCTCTTGCGTTCCCGGGGTATATCCGGGGTCCTGCGGGTACGACTTGCAGGCTCTGATGCAGTTATAGAAGTTGAATCCCCGATGCTGCAATCAGCAGAACTATACGCTGACAGTCTCAAAGAATTAGGAATAGACAATATCTCAGTTCGGGAATATGTAACAGGGGGTGCTATATGGAAGAAAAAGATGCTGTAATGATTCGGATTGGCGAACTCTGGCTCAAATCGGAACCGGTAAAAAAACAGTTCATGCATACACTGACGCGCAATATCCGCGCTGCACTGGACGGCGCCGGAATTTCGTATGAACTCGAAGAGTATCGGGGCAGAATTCTGGTGTATGGCAATGCTGAACCCATTGCCTCTATTGTATCCCGCATCTTCGGGATTGTTGATGTCAGCGTCTGCCGGACCTGCGGCAATACCCCGGAAGAGATCTCCGCGGTTGCCGTTGCAATAGCAAAAGATAAACTCAAACCCGGTATGCGGTTTGCAGTCCGGGCCCGCCGTCAGTTTGTAAAAGGGTTTACCAGTCAGCAGCTGGCCGCTGTTGTGGCAGATGCGTTGTGGGAGGTGTATCCCGGGTTTATTGTTGATCTGGACAACCCTGAATATGAAATCTTTGTAGAAGCGCGGGAGTATGGAGGAATCGTCTATGACGATCGTATTCCGGGCCAGGGCGGGTTGCCGCTCGGGACCGCGGGACGTGCGGCGGTTCTGCTTTCAGCTGGCATTGATTCGCCGGTTGCGGCCTGGCTCATGATGCGCCGCGGAGTGATTCTTTCCGGCGTGTTTGCGGATGCCGGAAGGTGGGCAGGGCCGGCGACCCGTGAACTTGCCATGGACAATGCCCGCATTCTTTCCACATGGTGTCCGGGCAGAGCGTTTCCGTTATGGATTGTCAATGTCGAACCGTTTCTGGATGCGATGGCTGAGTCATGCAACCGGCATTATACCTGCCTCTTCTGCAAACGGTTTATGATGCGTCTGGCGGATCGTATTGCCTCTGAAAACCGTCTGGAGGGCATTGTATCCGGCGAAAATCTCGGGCAGGTGGCAAGTCAGACTCTTCAGAACATGCGGGTGATAACTGCATCTGTCGACACCCCGATACTTCGTCCGCTCCTGACCTATGACAAAGAAGAAACCGTTGCAATTGCCCGGCGCATCGGCACATTTCACAACTCTCCCGGCGACACATCATGCCTTGCCGTTCCGAAAAAACCGGCAACCCGCTCCCCGTTAGACCTTATCGCATCCGAAGAGGCAAAGATATCTCTGGATGAACTTGTCGTCAGGGCTGTTGACTCTGCTGAATTATGGATGGCCAGAGATGGTGGTATCTCTCTCAAAGACCGGCGGGAAACCGCGGAATAATTTTTATCAAAAAAGTTAGGCCTGCTGCTGAACAGATGCATAAATTTCCTGCATCCTCTGTTCAACAGCTCTCATCTGCTCCTGAAGTTTTCCAAGAGATTCAGAGAGACGTTTTCCTGAAGCATCCATTTCGGTTATCCTGTCGCGGAGAAACGCAATCGTTTCTTCTGCTGACTTCTCAACCGTAACACCTGCCCCAATTCCAACGAGCATCTTTTTCGTATCATGCACAGTTGCCTGCACTGATACACCTCCGCCGAGCGGAAGAAGCACAGAAAGCTCTCCCCCTGCGGTATTCATCGTTTCAAGTGACTCTATAGACGCATATGCTTCACCCTTTGCAGCTTCAATAAATTTCAGCTGTTCGGATAAAAGTCCATACTGCTCCGAGTACTCGGCTGCATAGGACTGGAGGGTTTTTACCTCCTGTTCCAGTGCTGCCTGATTCGTATTAATTGCCATCGACACCCTTTACGGATTCAATAGTAATATACTTGCGTTCAAGCCGGTGCTTACTTCCGATAGTTGCAAGAGTAAACTCTCCCGCAAGCTTCTCAGACGGTGCATCGACAACCTTTGTGAAAGGTTTCATCTGTCCATCATTCTTGAACAGACCCTTGACCTCAAATTTCGGCATATTATTTCACCTCACAGAAATCCAAATACATCTTCAATTCTTCCAAGTTCAAACCCGGTGGTTGTGTTTCCTGCCAGATACCCTTTACTGTTAATCAGCAAACCGGTTCCGATAAGATTTGATCCCATATTCACCGACCCTGTTCCAACGGGAAAATCGTCGGTTGGAATACATTTTTCCATCCTCTCAATCTCCTCCGGAGAACTGCGTGCCGGCAGAAGAATGCCGGAATTTGTGCAGGCTCCGGTCATACCGACCGTCCCGACACCGGCAAACGACATGGGAATCGTATCAACTTTCAGGAACTCACCAACCATTTTCCGCATAGCCTGAGACATATCAGGATGCACCACGGCAAATGAATCATTGGTTAGAATCACATTCCCTGCCGCATTCATCTCCTCTCCCAGCAAAAGCACGTCGCCGTACTCCTGTAGAAGATCAAGCTCTGAATCCTGAATGAGACCGGAAACAACAAATCCCCGCGAGTTACCTGTTAAGAGCAGACCAATAACCGAAGACCCCTGAATAAAAGTCTCAACAACATCAACATCCAGCGCTTCAGCTATCTTGTCTTTAAACTCTTTTGGGGCGTCAATCGGAACAAACGCAACTTCGTCAAATGCGCGTGCGTAAACCCCGATATTCGGGTCGCCATTCAATGACAGGGTGGGATCCATTTATTCCTCAGCAAGTTCTGCCTGGACCTGACCATCTTCGAACTTCATAGCACGAACACGGACACGTCTTGGCGGTTTCTGAGATCCGCGTGCCCAGACAGCTTCGTTAATGGACTTGTCCAGTTTAACGTCATCACTTTTCAGGTGATGCTCCAGGTATGCGCGGATATCTTTAATTGCTGCGTTCGCACGCTTATAGCAGGGAACACGCTTGACATCGCGCAGAGGGATTACGTAGATCTGTTCTTTTTGTACTTCTACCATTTTCTTACACCTTCAGCGTACTGCGTCTCCAGTTCCGTCTCTTTGGGTGAGACACAACGTTACGCTTTGTCTTAATCATGACCCATGCAGGAACACGGCGGTTCTGCTGGGTTGCCTTTGCAAAACGAATTTTGCGGCTTTTGGTAAGTTTGCTCATGGTTTGTTCACCATTTTCTCTTAATTACCAGAGACTGCTCATGATTTTTCGGGAATAATGGCATATAGTCAACACCCCGTCTTATCAGTTCAGTTCTGATTTCACTTTCATAATCCCCGTTTGCAATCGTTCCTGTCTCGCCATACGCGATCTCAAAGAACCGTTCTGCAATCCGCAGGATTTCTGTTTTTCCGATACCAAGCAGCGGGCGAATATAACTCACCTTCTGCTTCATCTCGAAACTCTGCACTTCAGATGGCGTTCGCATAGGAACTCTATCATCCCGCCGTGTTCCATCAGCGACCACCTCATATTCCTCTGCTGCAGCAGAGAGAGACCGTCGGTGAATTTCATTGATGGCATTTGCCGGATGACCGTCATGGACAATCATCTCAACAACCTCATCAAGGAAACCTGACGCAAAGGCAACCTTCTTCCATGGGAATCCCAGCTCCTTTGCCGCCGCTTTGATGGACGGTACAGCATGGTTTTCATCAAATACAAACGTTAGTAACTCTACTTCGTAATCCCGTGACAGGAACATCGCTGCAAGACTGCTGTCTTTGCCGCCGCTGTAGAGTACGCCTGCTTTCATTAGACCCTGCGGATATTGAATTCCTTTTTCTGTGGAACGATCTGGGTTAACAGATTTTTGAGTTGTTCATCGGTTATTTTCTGACGCAGGCGGCCGGACTGGGCAAGAGATACAATCTGCTGTTCTACGGCTGAGGCAAAATCCGGTTTGGTTAACCTGATAGTGTTTAACCTCTCGCGCGCTTCGGGCTCCATTACCTGCATAAGGGCAGACTGAATCTGTGCCTGCATCTGCTGCTGACGCTGGACCTGTTCCTGTTCTACCATCTGCTGCTGCTGCATCTGCATCATACGCTGACGGCGGAGTTCTGCAAGTTCTTCATCTTCTCCCATTCACGTTCACCTTTGTTGAATCAGTTCGATTAGTATTTGGCAAGACCCGGAGCTGCCTTGACTGCATCCTCTTTTAACGAGTGTGCAACACCATCAAGGAACTTTCGGCCTTTTGCGGTAACTGCTCTTCCCCCGGTTACTTTTTCAATGTATCCGGCGGTTTCAAGCTGCTGCATGACTTTACGTGCAATGCTTCCGCTGCCTTTTCTGAAGTGGGACGGCTTTGACCCGCAGTCCTGCATTCCGCCATATACGGAACGCATTCGTTCGACGCCAATCGGACCGTCAACATAGATTCTGCGCAGCACTGCTGCGGAACGGATATACCACCAGTCTGGATTCTCCGGTGGCATCTGCTTGTGTACTCCCGTTTTCACGAACTCTGCCCACTCAGGTGCTTTAATCTCAGAAACATTTCTGAGCTCTTCTGCAGCTTTTGTGATAAGATCGTTTGCCGGGATGTCAAATACTGTAGTCATTGACAAACCTCACTGTAAGCCGCGTACCTTTCGGCACGATATGTTATGAGTCGATGCTCATAACGATGACATTAACAGTCTGTATCAATTAGCTGTCTAAACTAATATAGTTGATGTATGCATGTGTCAACAATGACTACTCGCCCCGCTGACTATCATCGGGAAAAAAAAGGTGAAGCTCTTCACTTTTATTCCTGTGTGTGGGGGTATTTTTTAAACCCCGCCAACAGAAATTATTTTTCAGTGATAAAGATAACTGTTCCGTCTTTTTGTTCTGACCGTTGGTTTCTTTTCCGCCTGCTTCTTCTCCGGCCCCGCTCCCGTTATAGTTCTACCGCGGTTTCTGGCACCAAACACCGCAATTTTTCCACGGACTGCAAGAACATCAGCGTTCACCATCTTTGCAAGATCCTCCACTTCTGAAGCTTCCATCTCGGTATTTTGCAACCACTTAATCTTAATTACTTTTCGTGCCTCAAGCTGCCGGCGGATTTCATCTGCGATATCTTCAGTGCAGCCATTTTTCCCGACCCATATAGTTGGTTTCAGAGTCTGGATATAATTCTCGTTTGTATCTGTGATTGTTTCACCTTATTGATTTTTTTTTTGATGTATGGGGATGCGGACGACCGCGCCGCAGGTTTCGCATGTATAAATTACCTTCCCGTGCTGAATGCGCACGCGAAGATTTCGTCCCGGTATCAGGGGAGTATTGCACTCTTTACAAAACGAGCGTCTCTGATTCTTCGTCAGCCGGACCCGGTATTTCATACTCAGCTCACGCGCAAGAAAAACATACCGGGTTTCAAGACTGCTTCCCGTCTCTGTTTTTCCTGCAAGCTTCAGCAGAAGACTTACCCGTTCCTGCACAATCTGTCGTGCAGGAATCCCTCTCTCTGATTATGCCAT
>CAZAWD010000007.1:0-14268 GCA_964488725.1 uncultured Methanomicrobiales archaeon
ACGAAGGATTACTTACAATCCTCGATAAATACGCTGACCTCGTCTACTGTCTGACCCTTGCTGATGTACGTCACATCCCGGAGATGGATGTTGCATTAGTAGAGGGTTCCGTCTGTATTAACGACGAGTGCTCAATGGAAGAGATTTTAGAAACCCGTGAGAAGGCAAAAGTTGTTGTCGCTCTCGGCGGCTGCGCATGCTATGGCAACACTACCCGTTTCTGCCGTGGCGGCCAGCAGAACCAGCCCCAGCATGAGGGCTTCCTGCCAATCGGAGACCTTATCAAGGTCGATGTGTACATCCCGGCATGTGCACCGACACCGCAGCAGATCAGAAATGTGTGCTTAATGGCATACCTGCTGCTGAAAGGCAACGATGAGCAGAAGGCACTTGCAACGGCATACCTTACCCCGCTGATGAATCTCGCAGCAGCAGGAACCGAGGCATGCGGATGCAACCTGATGACTGAGGTTATTAACCAGGGTCTCTGCTGCGGATGCGGAAGCTGTGCAGCAGCATGCACGGTCCGTGCAGTTACCATGCAGTACGGCAAACCGCAGGTCGAACGCGATCTGTGTATTAAATGCGGTGCATGCTACGCCCAGTGTCCGAGAAGCTTCTTCAGCTTCGACGTATGCAGCCAGTATGAGTCGATTACCAACCTCATTGGAGAGGTTATGAAGCCCTGAGGGTCCCGGAGGTAGAAAAAATGGAATATCTTGGACAATACAAGGCAGTCTACAAAGCCAAAGCCGGCTGTGAAGACATTCTCGCAAAGTCACAGGACGGAGGAATCGTCACTGCACTGTTCGCATATGCACTTGAGAACGGTATCATTGACGGTGCAATCGTTGCTGGACCAGGCGCCGAGCCATACAAGCCGGAGCCGATGATCGCTACCACTGTTGAAGAGCTTATGGCCGCACGTGGTACGAAATACTCAATCTCACCGAACATGTCTCTTATCAAAGAGGCAACCCGCAGCTACGGTCTGGACAAGATCGGTATTGTGGGAACCCCGTGTCAGATGCAGGCAGTCCGTAAGGCCCAGCTGTATCCGATCGGTCTTCGTGATGTTCCGGACAAGATTGCTCTTGCACTTGGTATCTTCTGTATGGAGAACTTCCCCTATCAGGGTCTTTACCAGATGGTTGAAGATCACTGCGGTGCGAAGATCGACAACGTCACCAAGATGGATATCGGCAAAGGCAAATTCTCTGTCTACACCGAGCGCGGTGTAAACTCACAGATTCCGCTGAAAGTTACCCACAAATACGAACAGCCGGCATGCCACGTATGTCTCGACTACGTTGCAAACATGGCTGATATCTCAACCGGATCCGTTGGAACTCCGGACGGATGGTCTACCGTCTTCGTCCGCTCCGCAAACGGTGAGGCAATCTTTAACAAGGCTGTTGAAGCAGGCTGGATTGTTGCAGAGTCTATGGATGGCGTTAAGCCGGGACTCGAACTCGTTCAGAAGCTCGCAACCGAGAAAATCACTAAGAACCAGGCATACCTTGAGCACCGTCTGCACAAGGACACTCCGGCTCTTAAACCTCTGCGCAACCCATACATCTAAATTTTTAGGTGTCTATTGGATTTGTGCATGTACCCCACCCTCTCGGGTACATTTTTTTTTTGATATGTCTTTCTCCCGATGAATAGTATATTTACGGCAGAAGGCAGGCGGGCATGTATCTATTTAATCTTTAATTATCGATAAAAAAAGAGATTTTTTTTAGAAATCAGATTATGACCCCTCGCAGCGGGTGTCATATTTGTCATTTAGGAGATGGGTTTTTACCACCGCACCTTCATCAACGATCACGTCCGGCCAGAGACGGGTGCCCGAATGAATCGTTACTTTTCCGCGCAACACCGAACGGGGGCCGATAACTGTGTTGTGCTCGATAGAACAGTTATCACCTATGGTGGTATCAATATCGATAATACTTCCCGACAGGGTTGTATTGGATCCAATCACCACTCCCTGATAAATCGACGAGGAGAAAATTTTTGCATTATTTTTAATCACGCAGTTATCGCCTATACTGGTATAGGGACCGATGATAACATTCTCGCCAATGGTAACTCCGTTTCCAACCAGCACCGGACCGACTACCCGTGATCCCGCTCCCAGTGTTATGCCGTCGCCGAAGGTAACAGGTCCTGTGATATGGGCATCTTTTACGTTCAGCGTCCCAACAACACTGGTTGAGACATTTTCCTGAAGTTTCCACTTCTCAGCCGAACGAAGCATTGCCGGATTTCCGACATCCGTCCAGTTGCCGCGTGCCAGCCATCCGTTAATCTGGAATCCCTTCTCCATCAAGAGCGGAAACAGATCTTTTGCGAAATCGAACTTGGCACCATCGGGGATGTACTCAAAGATCATCGGGTCGCAGACATAAATCCCTGTGCTTGCCAGATTCGAGAAAATCTCTCCCGGCTCATGTTTTTCACGGAACCGGCGGATACGAAGATTGGCATCAATCTCGGCAATCCCAAACTCACGGGGGTCTTCAATACTGATTAAACCAATGGACGTCACCGCCGATGAGTTCATATGATCGCGGTAAAACTCCAGCAGATTCAGATCGGTCATGTGATCGCCGCCGACTACAAGGAACGGAGCTTCTTCCAGATACTTCTGGGCATTTTTCACACTTCCTGCGGTTCCGAGCTTAACCTCCTCAGAGACATACGTAATATTTGCGCCGTAAAGCGACCCGTCACCGAGGGCTTTCTGAATATCATCACCGAGATAGCCGATGGTAATAACAATATCAGTAAATCCTAAATTGGCAAGATGGGTCACCAGATGCACAATCGACGGACGGTTCGCAATGGGAATGCAGGGTTTCGGGCGTTCAAACGTCAGCGGACGCAGACGTGTACCCTCGCCGCCGCACATAATGCATGCTTTCATTATATCTATATGGGTGTTGTTGGAATATGTTGTTTTCGTGTCAGAACAAAGAGATTATTGTCTTCCAAGCCGATCCTGCTCAACCAGATACCCGGCCAGAAGACGTGGGATAGGGGCTGTCATACAGTGCCAGTTCGGCGTTCCGTTTACTTCCAGACAGGTATACCCCCCGTCTTCCAGCGGCAGAAGGTCGACTCCGCAGTAATCAATACCCACCGCCCGCGCCGCCGCCTCTGCTGCCGCGGCCATATCCTTTGGAATATCGACCGCACATCCCGACCCTCCCTGATGAATATTATGAGTCAGATGAGCTGACTCACGTTTGATAGCGCCGACCGCTTTGTCTCCGATCACAAAGATACGATAGTCCCGATCGTTTTTGACATACTCCTGAACATAATACGGCGGGTCTTCTTTGATCTCATCAGCAGAATGAAACATGTAAATGCCGTTGCCGTCAAAGCCGTAGACCGGTTTGTACACCGCCCGGCCGTTATGGGTATCAAGAAACGTCTGCACAACCGACTTATCATTGGTAAAGCAGGTTGCCGGACTCGGCGCTCCGATATTAAAGAGGCGGGCCGTCGTTGTTACCTTGCTTGCGCACGCTGCAATTGCATCGGTTGAGTTTACAATTCTGTTTTCCATCTCAAGGGCTTTGAGCAGTTCAAACTGCACACCGTCCTGTTTAATGCCGCAGGCCCAGATAAGATCACCGGAAACCGGGAGATTAAACGGGTCGACCGTTGAGAGATTAAGAACTGAAAACGGCACACCCATTTTTCTGAGTTCATCCATTACCATGCCGGTTGAGTTGTCGCCCGGTGTATCAGTCGGTTTGGGGATGATGTGAATCATGTAATATTGTCTTTGGATGGCGGATATGATAAGCCCTATTGTTTTGTGTTCACTTCACAACCCGTTTACGCCGCAGCAGCCGGTTATACTCAATTGCAAACCGGTGGGCTTCATCGCGTATCTCCTGCAGATACATGTTTGCCCGCGTTTTTTTACCGAAGGGAAGAGGGAATGGCACACCTGAAATAAATACCTCTTCTTCATTTTCAGCAAGAGAAATTACCGGGATATTCAAACCCAAGCTATCCAGGGTCCGTTTTGCGTATCCAAGCTGTCCTTTACCCCCATCAATAAGAATTAGGTCCGGCATCTCTTTTTCCTCCTCGATAAGCCGGCGATAGCGGCGGCCGACGACTTCCGCCATTGATGCGAAATCATCAATCCCTTCAACGGTTTTGATTTTAAAATGCCGATAGTTGCGCTTATCAGGTCTGCCGCGGCGAAACTGTACCATTGAAGCTACGGTGTCGGTTCCCATCAGATGTGATATATCAAAACATTCAATGACATTGGGGGGCGTGGATAGATGCAGTGCTGTCTGAAGTTCATGAACTTTAATCTCGTCGCCGAAATGAGTTGTCTCAATATTTTTTTCGGCGAGTTCCAGAAGTTTTTTCTTTGCTCCCTGTTTCGGGTTCGTCTGGAGTACTTTATGTCCGCAGAGTCCTTCCAGATAGAGGAGGAGTGTTTCATCGAGTTCTTCGTCGGTGATGATCTCTTTGGGAATTTTATTTTCCGAGTAGTAGCGGGATACAAACTCGTCGAAGCACCCGTCGGTGTAGTCAAAGATGAACTCGTCACGGCCGCCAAGGGTTCCCTTGTAAACATGAAAGACCATCAGATATACAACGCCGTCAACCGTTTTGAAGGCAATAACGTCTTCGTCGTGATCAATTTTCCGGGCAACATACTGACGCCGGGAGAGATTTTCAACGGCAGAGATGATGTTACGATCACGCATGGCATCTTCATATTCCATTGCTGCGGCGTGGGTTTCCATCTCAGTGCTCAGAGCGATTATCAGTTCGCGGGTGTTGCCTTTTAAAACATCTGCTGCATATCCGCACTGTGTCCGGTATTCGTCGGGAGAGACGGTGCCGCGGCATGGGGCTGTGCAGGTGCCGATATGATAGCGCAGACAGGCGCGGTGATTCTTCGGCATGTTTTTACATGAGCGGAGGCGGAATGTTTTTTTAACAACTGAAAGACAGTCATCACGTTCGCGTGCGGAAACAAACGGTCCGAAAAACTGCCCCTTGCCTTTTTTACTGCGGGCAATGCAGATACGGGGGAATTCATCTGCGGTCAGCTGGATGTATGCGTAGGTCTTTGCGTCACGCAAATCGATATTATATTTCGGGAGATACTTTTTGATGAGTGTGTTTTCAAGAAGGTATGCTTCTTCGTCGGTCCGGGTGACAATATATTCAAATGAGGAGATGGCGGCAACAAGTTTTTTTGTTTTGGGGTCGTGATCTTTTTTTTGGAAGTAGGAGGAGACCCGGCGTTTGAGATCTTTTGCTTTTCCCACATAAATGATTTCTCCCGCTTCGTCTTTATAAAGATAACAGCCGGGGGTGTGGGGGATGTCAGAGATGTCGGGGTGCGCCATTTTTCTGTATTGGTTTTGGACGGGCAGGGTTATATAGGTAAGTTAATGTGCATTATGCGCAGAAGGTATAGTATGGTAGTTCCATGTTTAACCTGCACCCATATGGATCAGGAGAAATATAAGTACGTGTATAATCAGGAACGGGACTTCTATGACTATCATGTTGCCTGTATGGCTGGCGTGACAGTGCCGGACCCGGCACCAAAGGATGGTTTCGTCTGTGAAAAATATGAAAATAAACTTAGCACGATGCCGAGAATCAAACGTGGTGAGTGCGTGATTGAAGTTAAGAACGATTAAATTTTTGGCGGGGCACTTTCTCACCGCACGCTATGAGATTTATATAGCAGGTCGTTGATGTTATAGTATATCTCAGGATAAAGGAGTTTAGAAGATATGCCAACAATTGAAATTGAAGATTTACCGGGTGTAGGCCCGGCGACTGCCGACCGTCTGCGGGATGCAGGATATGCAACTGTTGAGTCAATTGCAACTGCATCTCCGGCGGATTTATCCGAGGCTTCAGAAATAGGGGAAGCAACGGCAAAGAAGATCATCCGGGCTGCCGGTGAACTGGCGGATATCGGAGGATTCAAAACAGGAACTGATATTCTCCTGCGCAGACAGGATGTGCTGAAACTCAAAACACAGGTGCCTGAGTTTGATGAAATGCTGGAAGGCGGTTTTGAGACACAGGCCATCGTGGAGTTATATGGTGAGTTTGGTTCAGGAAAATCCCAGGTTGTTCATCAGATGGCAGTGAACTGTCAGCTTCCGCCGGAACTTGGCGGACTGGGCGGGTGCTGTCTTTATATTGATACCGAAAATACGTTTCGTCCGGAGCGTATTGAGCAGATGGTAAACGGACTTGAGTTTAAAGAGCTGCCGGACGGATATGAGATTCCGCCGGTTGAAACGTTTCTTGCCAATGTTCATGTTGCCCGCGCTCATTCATCCGATCACCAGATGCTTTTAATTGATGCGGCCCGTGATCTTTCAAATCAGATGCGTGAAGCGGGAACGCCGGTTAAACTGGTGATTATTGATTCTCTTACCGGTTTGTTCCGTGCGGAATATGCCGGACGGGGGACCCTTGCGAGCCGTCAGCAGAAGTTGAACCGCCATATGCACGATCTTTTCAAACTCATTGATGAATTAAATGCGGTTGCAATTGTGACCAATCAGGTTATGTCCAATCCGGGGGTTATGTTTGGTGATCCGACCCGCCCGATTGGCGGAAATATTGTCGGACACACGGCGACATTCAGGATTTATCTGCGTAAAAGTAAAGGCGGCAAACGTATTGCACGGCTGGTCGACAGCCCGAACCTTCCCGAAGGGGAAGCAGCGTTCGCTGTTGAAATGGGCGGTATTAAACCGTGCTGAAGAGCCAATAAGTATATTGCCTGTTCGGACTTATATGTAACATTATACAGTGGGCAGAATGGATATATGAGCCATAATAAATGTAACCACGTACATCTCTATGGTGATGTGCAGGTATGTACCATTTGCGGAACAACAGATATGGAACATCTGGTGAAAAGTGATACCATCACTTTTGACAAGGCAACCGGTTTTTTTCAGGCAGGTAATCTGCATAGGCCGGCAACAGATATTACGCAGATTTCAGTGAAGGATACTGACGCCGGAACGAAGAAGCTCTGTATGCAATTGAAAGACAATGTAGTCGTTGAAATTGAATCAGGTAAGAAAAAAGTCTTTTCCGGTCACGGGACGACTGGCAGGCAAATTGAAGAGTTTGATAAAGCCATCCCGGAACTTGTAAAAGCAGCAGAAAATCATGCCAAACTCTGGAAATAATCTTCAATGATAAAAGCACTTATCTCAGATATAGATGGTACGCTGACCGATGCCGGGCGGCGTCTTTCAACCCGTGCCATAACCGAACTGCGGCGGTTAATTGACACCGGGGTTCCCATAATTTTTGCATCGGGAAATACCGTATGTTTTCTGGACGCGTTTTCACATATGATCGGAACTGATGGGAATATTATTGCAGAGAACGGCGGTGTATATCGTCAGGGGTATCTTGGAACTCTGCATATTGCCGGTGATCACGCTCTCTGTATTGAAGCCTATCAGAAAATAGTTCATGAGCTCCAACCAAAAGGGGATGAACTCCGGCTTTTCAGTGCGGAGCTTCGGCATTCTGACATTGCATTTTCACGTGATGCTCCCGTTGACGTCATCCGCGATATAATTAAAGATTTACCGGTACATGTTATCGATACTGGTTTTGCTATCCACCTTCAGACCCCCGGCCTCTCCAAAGGTGCAGCGTTTGAAAAACTTGCGAGTTCTATGGGCTTGTCGCCGAAGGAGTTTCTGGCGGCCGGTGACTCTGAAAATGATGTGTCTATGCTGAAGCTCTGCGGGGCAGCGATTGTTCCTTCCAATGGTTCTTTGCAAGCAAAAGCTGTTGCAACCGATGTGCTGAATGAACCGTATGGCGATGCCATAGCCAAAGCTCTTATGCACTACTTTTAAAAAATGAGTGAGGGGGCGCCGGCCCCTGTCCGTTTGTCTTTTTTTATTAGTGAAGCAGATACCGGTCGACCACAATAAAGTCCGTAATATCTTTTACGGCTTCAAACGGGACCGTAATAGATTCATTATCAATCTTAAATCCTGTTGTATCAAAACCCGGATCAGGGCGGACAATTAAACGGAGCAGCTGACCGGTTGCTACATCAAATGAGATGTTCTTAATCTGCCCGATGATTTTACCATCGGTACTCATCACGCGCTTGCGGCGGATGTTATGGGTAAACTGCTCACTCTGCATACTTAATCATTAAATTTATGGAAAGATAAGTATATATCCGTTTGGATAGATTTGTTCATCTCCCGGTTAAAGCGCAGGGAAAACGCGGATAATATCTGAATGAGTCAGAATCCCGATTGGTTTGTCCTCTTCTGTTACAATTACGCGTCCAACATCCTGCTCCTTAAACCTTTTTACTACTTCATACAGTCGTTTATCTCCTGAAATAGTTATAACGTGAGTGACCATCATATCTTTTACCAGTGTTTCTCCGGTCATTCCATGGTCAATTGCTGCCACAATATCGGTGAGCGTGACAATGCCGACCAGCGCGCCCTCATCCATCACCGGCGCTCCGTGAATTTTTTTCTGAAGCAGTGTTTTCATTGCATAGGCCAGGGTCATATCGGGCTCCAATGAAATCAATGGCATCGTCATATACTCGCGAATCTGTTTTTTGGGGAGGCTGGTCATCTCGGATGTTGATATTAAGAGCGCGCTGTTAATCTCATCCTTTCCAAACACCTCTCCTTTGATAAGCAGTTTGTTCACCTGAGTCGGCCCTATAGTTATCCGGTCACCCACCTCGAAGGCCCGGACGTTACCAATGATTTTAATCAGTGCGTGGCAGAGATCGGCATGAGTAAGTGTGGTAAACACAATCTCATTTACCCGTACTCCTTCTACCTCTTCACCATTACGGTGAATCAGAACGTCACTTTCCGAGTAGTCGTTTGTGATATTCAACTCGGAATATGCGCGTGCCGTCGGATGATACCCTCCTTTCGGACCGGGCACGCCGTCAACCAGACCGAGTACTTTGAGGGCCTGCATCTGGTTTCGTACCGTTCCGGGATTCCGCTTAATTATATCTGCAATATCCTCACCTTTTATCGGATGGGAATATTGATGATAGAGTGAGATAAGAGTAATAAGTATATCCTTTTGAATCAGTGACAGGTCCATATATATGGATTGTTTCTGACTGCAATACTAATAAAGGAATGGATTTGTAAAATGTACTTTGATACGATACCTACTGTCCCCACCGCCGATGAGCTACTGGACAGAGTATTTCGACGCTCGGCAAAAAAAATGCGGGAGAAAACAAACAGACGCCGGGCCGATGAGGATTTTGTGCGCTCTATTACCCAGGCAGCGCACGATAAACTGGTTGCAATAATTCAGAGTTTTCCTGAGTTTGAACAGCTTCCGCCATTTTACCGTGACCTGTGTGACATACTGTTCGGGATGGATAACCTGCGCAAGAATCTGGGAATGGTCGGATGGGCTGCCAAAAATGTGCGCGATGTCGGCCGCACGATCTCAAGCGGTATGCACCGCGCGGATTCACTTGTTGAACGCAGACGTGCTGTTGCCCGTATCGCCTCTATTATTCACCGCGCAGATGATGCGCTCCATTATCTGAACGACGTGCGCAACGTCCTGCGCAAACTCCCGCATGTAAATCCGGATGAGTTTACGATAGTGGTAGCAGGATATCCGAATGTCGGCAAGTCATCATTCATCCGTCTGGTTTCAACTGCCGAGCCGGAGATTGCCTCATACCCGTTTACCACGAAAGGCATTATCGTTGGTCACCGGATAGCCGAGCGCCGCCGGAAAATTCAGCTGATTGATACCCCCGGTCTTCTTGATCGTCAGGGCGGTGAGCGGAATGTTATTGAAAAACAGGCAATGAACGCTCTTGTTTATGTTGCAGACATCGTGTTGTTCGTGATAGATGCAAGTGAAAACTGCGGGTATTCGCTTGAAGCGCAACTGAAACTGAAAGAAGAAATTGACGGACTGGTATCAGTTCCAATGGTGACTGCGGTAAATAAAGCTGATTTGAAACCATTTGAGGGTTACTTCAATATGTCAACGGTTTCCGGTGAGGGAGTTGAAGATGTGTTGCATGAGCTTTTGCGTATCCGGGAAAACAATATGATTCCTGAAAAAATTGATATCCGCTCGGAACTTCCGGTGCCTTCGGTTGTGCGCCATGGCGGAAGAAATCAGGAAAAACCGGATTACTATCAGTAATCCACGTTCACTCTATTTTTTATTCTGCGAAATATTGATAGGAAAACCTCTGGTATTATTTTTATCTTATCCGCTTCAATGCGATAAGGGTGTCATGTTTTCAGCGTCGTTTCCTTTTTTCTGATACCGGCAAGTTCGTTCATAGAAACTATTTATCTGACAACCAACCACATGTAAAGAAGATTTATCGGACGAGATATCTTATGAAAGTAAAAAAATCCTTTATTCTGCTCCTCATGGGAGCAATACTGGCCTCCCTCCTTGTCGGCGCGGGAGCTGCTGAAGAAGCGCAGACTCTGTCTCCGCAGACTATAGTTACCCAGCCCTGTTATGTAATTCAGGAATTTAGTGTTTATCCTACCTCTCTTATGCCGGGTGATAGCGGAACGGTAACTGCTGTACTCAAAAATACCGGTACGAGTGCCATGCCTATCCGTGAGATCAGCATAAAAGAATCCGATGGTGTGAAATCGACTACCATTCCGTATGTTAACTCAATTGGTGCGGTCGGCCCGGGTGACACCATAACATTAACTACATCTATTACTGCCCTTGAAAAAACAGGGACATTTTATCCGGTATTTTATGTTGATTTCAATTATGATTACTATACTAACATTATCTACACCTACCTGAAACACCCGTTTGCAATTACCGTAGATGACAAATCCGTTGCCATCTCCGTTACCAAACGTCCGGATGTATTTGACCCGGCAACCACCAGCAGCCTTGGTCTGACCCTCGGCAACCTCCGAACCAACACCATTGAAGCCGTTCAGGTCTCCGTCTCCGGCGTTGGCGTATCATCCGATCAGGGCAATGTTTTCGTCGGTGAAATTACCCCCGGCTCATCAAAGCCCGCCAACATCACCGTCTCTACAACCGACGAAACCAAAGAAATCATCGTCAACGTCAACTATAGAAACGGTGCCAACTGGCACTCAGAAACCCTCAGCATCCCGGTTGCCGGCGGGGACTCGCGTACCGGTGCTGATATCGTAATCAACAACATCGAAGTAAAGAGCGGGGCATCGTACATGACCATTCAGGGCGACGTCAACAACGCCGGTCTCACCACCGCCAAAGGCCTTGTCGTCTCCACCGAAGGCGTAACCGCAACCCAGCCTTACTCATCCTATGTTGTCGGATCACTGGACGCTGACGGCCTCTCCGAGTTTGAAGTCACCTTTGTTCCTCCCGGAACTGACCACGTCACTGTAGTCTTCAATTACAAAGACGACAACGGCAACATCTATACTCATAAAGAAAACATTCAGATCACCTCCGCTGTCTCATCAGGGACCCAGGGCGGCTCCTCCTCCGGCAGCAGCACCGCCGCAACTGTTGTTGTTATTGTCATAATCATCATCGTTGCCGGTGCCGTCTTCGTTGCATGGAAGAAAGGTCGTCTGTTCGCAAAGAAAGAGCAGAAATAACCGGGTGCTGCCATGGATGAAACTCCGGTGGTTGAGCTCAGCGACGTCTCCAAAATATATCGTATGAGAGCAGGGGACGTCTATGCCCTCAACCACGTAAACTTTTCAATAAAACGCGGCGAGTTCGTTGCCATCATGGGACCTTCCGGTTCCGGCAAATCCACTCTGATGAACATGATAGGTTGCCTTGACGTTCCGACCTCCGGAACGATTAAAATAAGCGGCGTCGCAACCACCGACATGACCGACGATGAACTGACCGAACACCGGCTCAACAGCATCGGCTTTATCTTTCAGAAATTCAATCTCATTAGTCTTCTTACGGCCTATGAAAATGTCGAGTATCCGCTTATCCTCAAATACGGTCAGCATGACACAACCGGCAGGGTAACAAACCTCCTGAAGATGGTCGGATTCACCGAAGACCGCATGCAGCACACCCCGTATGAACTCTCCGGCGGTCAGCAGCAGCGTGTATCAATTGCGCGGGCACTTGCAAACGACCCTTCGTTTCTGCTGTGTGATGAACCGACCGGCAACCTCGATTCAAAAATGAGCACCCAGATAATGGAACTTCTGGCTTCCCTTCACAAAGAAGGGCGGACTATAGTTCTGGTTACCCACAACCCGGAAACGGCAACATATGCCGACCGGGTCATAACTATTCGGGACGGTGCAATCGTCGATGAATAAAAAACAGAACTCACTCATTGAAGCCGTTTACTCTCCGATGATCGTATCACTTGCTCTGCGGAACCTGAAACTGAACAAGTTCCGTACGATTCTGTCGATGATCGGCATTGTAATTGGTGTGTTTGCGATTTGCGCCATGGGCATGGCCAGCGCCGGGTTTAGCGATGAGATGAACAAGCTTGTTTCCGACTCGGCAGACACCCTCACCATCAACTCCATCGAAGAAAAAATTGTCGACGGTCAGACGGTCACCGGGATCTCTCAGAAAGACATCCGCAATATTGAAAGCGCCGTAAAAAGCGTTACTAAAGGGTATGAACTAATCCCGATGTATCACTCGTATAAATCCGTGACCGTAAAGGATGAACGGAGCTCTGTTTCCATATACTCTATGGAATCGTCGGATATGTCAAGTCTTGTCAAGCTGGTGAGCGGAACATGGCCGCGGGGAGATACCAATGTTATCGTCGGTGAAAAGTTTGCCGAAGATAATGATCTGCGTATCGGCAGCCGCATTACCTTCCTTGGTGTATCCGGGGAGAAAGTGGCATGCCGTATTGTCGGAATTATGGAAAACACGGGTATGATGAGTCTTTCCCTCTCCACTGACAGCGCCGTGGTCGGGACAAATGAGTGGTATGCCTCCATTGCCGGCAACAACCACGGTTTGTATACTGACGTTATCATTAAAGTAACCGATCCCAAACAGCTTGCCGCTATCGATGCTGCCATCGAAAAGAAGATGAACGGCAAACCGGACAAAACATCTGATAACACCGTGACGATTCTGAACTCATATGAGATTATGAGCATGTTTGATCAGATGATGAGTATGAGTTCGGTGTTTACCACGGTTATTTCCGGTATCTCACTGCTGGTTGCAGCCGTTGCTATCGTGAATGTGATGCTTATGAGCGTCAAGGAACGAACCCGTGAAGTAGGTATTCTTCGCAGTATCGGAACATACCGGCATCAGATTCTTCAGATGTTCCTCTATGAGGCCGGTCTTATCGGTCTTATCGGCTCGGTTATCGGTGTGGTTCTTGCACTCTGCGTGACACCCTTGTTTATCATGATGATGGGTATGGACGCCGTGGCAATGCTGTCGTTCTCAGTCTTGTCATACATTCCGATCGGCATCTTTGTGGGACTGTTTGTCTGTCTCGCCTCAGGTCTGTATCCGGCATGGAAAGCTGCCAATCTTAATCCGGTTGAAGCAATGGCAACCGACTAAAAATATTTTTAGCGTTTTTTACAGATCAGATAATAGAGGGTGGCCATCCCGCCTCTCCCTCTGAAAATCTATTTGTTGCATACTTCAGGAACTCTTCAGCCTCTGTTGTATGCTGTGCATTATAGGGAATCGTTGCAGCGTAGACAATTGGAATTCCGGTTCGTTTACTGCCTATCGTACTGAATCTCTGAAACCCGAGATATACTGTTGCATCATCATACGTATCGCTGAATTTTTTAGAACCGAGATTTATCTCATCCGGCAGAGCCACATATGACAACCCCTGTGACACTGCGACACTCTGATAATCAAATGCATAATCAATTCCGCCGGATTCAAGCAGGCTCAGAAGAAATAAACTTGCATCCCGGACAACCACATTACTGTCAGAACCCGTTTTAAGAACGGCAGGCAACCTGACACTCAGCCCGTCGGACGTTTTTTCAAGAGAAAGATTCAGGCTGTCTCCCGCCAGTTTTGAAAAAAGATTCTCATCTCCGTAATACTCCCCGGCCAGCATCATTACCAGCAGAGCACGGTATCCGGCTGCATCCAGTGCAGGATTGGAAAATCCGATTCGCACCCCCTCACGTTGTAAAATCTCCGGCCAGTTCTCTTCGGTTATTTCACCGGCACAGGCACTTTGGTTCGTATAGGCAAGCACCATCC
>CAZAWD010000008.1:0-14067 GCA_964488725.1 uncultured Methanomicrobiales archaeon
GTCGATGAAATAAAAAAAGCATATGCTGCCCTCGGCCTCACCCCGCAGCAGATACCCGCCTGAACTCACACAAACTTCAGATCATCCAGCCAGATCATCGACTCCGACCCGCTGGAAAAAATTGCATACACCGAAACCTGCCTCATCCCGGAAATCCCCACCGCCATATTCGGATATACCACCGGATCAGTTATCCGGGGAGGAAGATCGCGGGTTGAAATCCCGGCCGGCATTGTATACCCTGCAATTGACAACCGCAGAGCTTTTGGAGGTTTGGTATCAGGATACGCCAGAATACATACAACAACATCATTTCCCGAAACAGAAACCTGCACCGGAATATCTGTATCAGCCACCAGAGTATCCACTGTCTGCATCACTGACCAGACACCGAACGCCGCACCGCCCAGCGTCACAACGACGACGATCAGAATAACCACCATCAGCCCGACCGGAAAAGACCGGCGCCGTTTTCGTAGAGAAGAATACTCAGCCATAAACCATATCTTTAGAGATGCTTGCGGATATCAGCAGCGATACTGTCCGTTTTGTTGTGAAAACAGACGTGTACCCCGCGGCAACGCACGGAGACTTTGTGGGGGGGGGGGCAAACACCCCCAAAACAGCACCACTACAGAAGCCGGACAACATACATACCATACTGAACCATTCGCCCGGCCCCCGGTAGCACATAGTACTCATACAATTACTTACGCGCTCAAAATATATTAATGATTCTTATCCTAAAAAAGAAAATATTATTAAACCAGCCGGTATGTCTCCAGATTCTGCGGTGCAACCGTTTGAATATGGAACTTCTTATAAATAGAGCTCGCCAGATCGATAGTCTTTGACTCCTCGCCGTGAATCGTAAACACGCGCTCTGGTTTCGGCTGAACATACTGCACATAATTCATCAGCTGCCGGCGATCGGCATGGCCTGAGAACCCTTCCACCGTCTGAACCTCCATATTAATAATAATACTTCCTTTCTTTCCTATCGGCACCTCGCGCCATCCTTTCTGCAGACGGCGGCCGTAGGTTCCATCCGCCTGATACCCGACAAAGACCAGCATATTCTTCTCTGAATCCGCAAGATTACTGAGATACTCAATAACCGGGCCGCCATTGAGCATACCGCTTGTTGAAATAATTACACAGGGATCTTCTGAGAAGATAACACCCTGACGCTTCTCCTGTGAATCAACCTGCTCAAAACACTCGGCAAGGAACGGATTATAATTATCCCGGAAAATCTGGTTCCGTAAATCCGTATTCAGATACTCAGGATACGCCGTATGCATTGCGGTTGCTTCCTTAATCATACCATCCAGATAAATCTTACAGGACGGAATCTTCTTAGTGCGGATACCCTCTTCGAGTGCCAGCATCAGCTCCTGTGAACGGCCGACCGCAAACGCCGGAATCAGCACTTTTCCGCCGCGGGAAAGAGTTTCGTTAATAACCTCATAGAGATGTCCTTCGGCTTCTGCACGCGACGGTGAGAAATCCTCCGACCCGCCGTAGGTAGACTCCATAACCAGAGCCTCCAGCCGTGGAAACTGCGAAACCGCCGGATTAAACAGCCGGCTCTTTGAATAATACAAATCTCCCGTAAACGCAACATTATAAAGACCGTTACCCACATTAAAGTGTGCAATTGCCGACCCCAGAATATGACCCGCATTATGCAGCGTCAGTTTCAGATCAGGTGCAATATCAGTAACATCCCCGTAACCCAGAGCAATAGTATGTTTTACAAACTCCCGCACTTCATTTGATGAATACGGCGGCGCACGATCCTCTTTATTATTTACATCCAGATAATCCAGCTGAAGCATCGCTGCAAGATCACGGGTCGCCGGAGTAGTATACACCGGGCCGTCATAGCCGTAGCGATACAGCAACGGAACATACGCACAATGATCAAGATGAGCGTGCGTCAGCACCACCGCATCAAGTGACGTAAACGGATAAATCTCCGGCACATGCAGATACGGGGAGGATGCAGCACCGGTTGCGCCCGGCGACTCCCCGCAATCAATCAGCACCTTACTCTCCGGCGACGTCAAAAGAAACGCCGCACGGCCGACCTGACGACAGCATCCCAGCGTCGTAATTCTCAGCCACTGATCACGGTCCCGCCCGGAATAAACCGGCTCGCGATGAATCCGGCGACCGCATCTTCGCAGAAACTCCTTACGTTCATCCTTAGTCTCACGCAGATACTGCCTGACCTGTTTAATCGTCATTGACGGAATCGGCGGCGCACGAACAACCTTTGGCGTCCACCCGGTCTTCATCGTAATATCGCGCAGCGTCGACCCGTTCTTACCGATAACAACCCCCGGCTTCTCCGCCTCAATAAGCATCTCACCCGTATCAGTATCAAAAAATATATCCGTAATTCCCGCACCATCAGGAACTACTTTTTTGACCATATCATAGGCAACCTCAGTATCACCCAGCACATTCGGGCGCACAACAGTCCGCTTTCGCAGGTCACGGGCAAGGGTTTTAATCAGGTCCTGTTCAGCAGCAAACTTCTCAGGGCTGTCAGTATAGATAACCATCTCAGGCCCCTCATACTCGACATCGGTAACTTCGACACCGCGGGGAACTTTCTTATTAATGGTTTCTTTGAGTTCTTTCAGTCTATCTTCAACCTGCATAACAATCGTTTCCAAAAAAGATTATAAGGCTGCCGGCTGGAGGAGACCGGCTATTTTTTCCTCCGGGAGATATTCAAATTTATCCTTGGTTATAATTACAACATTGTATCCTTCGCCGGATGCCGAATCACGAAGCATCGCCGCACGCAGGGCACGAACCGCAAGACGTACCGCATCGGCCTCGGCAAGGCCGGGAACATACCGGTCTTCAAGCACCCCGTACGCAGTATACGAACCCGAACCCGTAGATACAAAGTTTTCTTCAAGGGTTGCCCCTCCGGCAGCATCAACAGAGTAAATTGAAGGGCCCTGACTATCCACGCCGCCAACAATAAGCTGAACATAATACGGCGTAAACCGGTTCTGGTTCAGATAATTGGACAACACCGTGGCAGCAGCACCGACACTGATAGGCTGACCACGGCGGATCTGATACAGACTGCATTCCACATTAATAATGCGAATGAGCTGCTGGGCATCTCCGACGCCCCCGGCGATGGTCATGCCTATCCGGTCAGCAATGGCATGAACTTTCTTTGCTTTTTTACTTGCAATTAAGTTGCCCATGGTTGCCCTGCGTTCAGTAGCAAGCACAACACCGTTATCGAAAACGATGCCAACGGTAGTCGTTCCCGTTTTTACATCATGATTTTCCTGTGACATGAGACACCTCGAAATTGAGATACGCTAAGAAGATGTGGTTTTAAAAAACCCGGTTCGGATGAACTGATAAAAGCGCTGGTATATTCTTAGACGTTACAGGAAATAAACTTGTCTATCTAACGACCATCCCTGAGCACCTCACAAATCCACTCAAGCGACGCTGCATCCCCGAGCAGACCGTTATGAGACGTTGAAAACTCCCGATACCGGCTCACCCCGTCTTCATCCGGCAAAAGCATCGTCAGCCGGCCAAACATTGTTGCAGAATCATACGGAACCGTCCCGTCGCCTGCCCGGCGCACCACCGGAGAAACACCACCGGCACCATCAAAGGAAAGCGACACCACGGTTCGCTCACCGACACCGACGGCAAAATACGTATTCGAAAGCTCCGCTAAAATATCATCGCCTGCCGTCCGCGCTGAAATCCCGCCGCACAACTCAGCAACCATCTGCTGATACTCACCCTCACTCATAACCGACCCGTTTATCATCATGGAAACAGCCGCCAGATACGCCTCTGTCGGATACATCGCCGTGATACCCGGATACCGGCTGATAGTCCCGGCAGTCAGCCCGGTCACCGGCGTAACAACCCCGGATGGAAACCCAAACAGCCCGCCGGCATACGCCGAATACAACGCATCAGGCGCCCCCTCAAACGGCGCTCCCAAAACAACAACCCGATCAAGCGACGACGAGCCATACCGTTCAGCATACGAAGAAACAACAACCCCGCCCATACTATGACATACAATGGAAACCTCTGACGCCCCCGTCGCCTCCTTCACGAGTTCAATCTCCTCATACAGCCGCACCGCCGACTCCTCACACGACTTTCTGAAATCATACGAAAAGAAATACACCGGACGGCCGGCAAACTCTGCGCACAACCGGTTCATCACCGACGTATACATCCCGTTCACCCCGTACTCCCGCTCAAAAACAGACAGGGCAGCCTGATCCTCATCATTATGCCGGACCGTCAGATCATAGGAAATGTTCAGATATTTGGGATACATAACAGCCGAATACAAAGAATACCAGATAAGACGGCCGTCATCGGGAAGATACAGATTACTGCCCATAACCCCCGGCACAAAAATAATCGGCGACCCGCCGTCTTCTGCCGGCACCTCTGCGTTTCCCCCTATATCCCCGGCGGTCGGTGAAAAAAATACCGCACACGCCAAAACAAGCATCAGCCCGAAGACGAGGATACCCGAAAAAAGAACAGCCGCCCGTTTCATTCCAACGCCAGACACTCCATAAGCCAGTCAAGCGGTTCCCTGAACCTGAGCAGATCGGAATGATGACAGAAAAACCGTGTTACCCGGGGACGCCCGGCCGCATCAACCGGAAGCGAATCAAGCGTTCCGCCCATCACAGCCGAATCGTAGGGAACCGACCCGTCGCCGGACTCATTTTCTATACGGCGGGCCGCTCCGGTGTTCTCAAGCTCAAGAGAGACCAGCGTCTTCTTCCCGACACCAACCGCAAAATACGAGCACGAAAGATTCATGAGAATATTTCTGCCTCCCGCATTCACTGCACCCTGAAACTCACGTGCAGACGCATAATTCTCCGGGACCGCCGCCTGCAAAATCCGTTCCATCTCAGCAGGCCCCAGAGAAATACCGCCGCGCCGAAGCGGGTGAGACGAAAGATAACGCATAGACGGCATCATATCAGCAAGCCCCGGAAACGAAGCAAGCATCTCTTTTTTAAGACCAATCGGCCCGGCGACATAATTCGGAACAGACACAATATTTCCCGTCAGCACCATCTGAAGAATTTCAGGCGACCCTTCAAACGGCACACCCATAGCACAGACACGCTGAAGACGCGCTGACCCGAACGCATGCACATAGGCCGCAGTAACAAGCCCGCCCATACTGTGACAGACAACCGCAACCCTGACCACCCCCTCCTTTGCACACACAAACTCAATCTCCTCATGCAAAGCGCGTGCCGAATCAACACACGACCGGCGGAAATCATACGAAAAGAAATATACCGGCCGGCCGGCAAACGTCGAACAGAGCCGTTCAATCAGAACAATCTCCTGAGCCATAACCCCGTATTCGCGCATAAGAAGCGGAAGCGTCTGCTGATTAACTTCATTATTGCGCACAGAAACCTCATACCCGATATCAAGCTGCGGCGCATACTTCAAAAAATTAGCCGCAGAAAACCATACCTTCTTACCGTTTCCCGGGAGATACAGCTGACTGGACAAAACGCCGGGGACAAAAATAATAGGGACAGAGGTTTCCATGTATCTATCCCATCAGCGCCGTAAGCTCTGCTGCAAATGCATCCATCTGCAGATACTCATTCTGCCCTGCACGAATAGCCGTATCAGTTCGGGAAAACAGCAGGGCAATCTCCGGCGTAACATAGGGCCGCACACTCTTTCGAAGAAGGCCGAGCACATCCGATGGCATCAGCCCATACTCCACCATGAGATTTTCACACACCTTCTGCGCCCGTTCAACCTCGCCGGCCTGCATGGCATGAACCGCCGCATCCGCCATACACCCGGTCTCCGTGCGGGCAAGTTCTAAGGGATCATCAACCCCGAACCGGGCCGCAAGCTCAAGCCATACCAGAGCTCTGCGCATATCTCCTTTCGCCCCGAGAACAATCATCTCAAGCATATCCGCAGAAACAGAATCAGCATACCCTTCCGCGGCAAGCACCCGGTCGAGCTGCTGACGAATAACAGCCTCTGACAGCGGCAGGAAATATAACGGAACACACCGCGACCGAATCGGGTCAATCAGAGATGCAATCGTATTCGTCACAAAAATAAACCGGCAGGTCTGACTATACCGTTCCATAATCCGGCGCAGAGCCGCCTGTGCATCCTTGGGAAGATCGCCCGCCCCGTCAAAAATAATCAGACGAAACGGAGCAGACAACGGTTTCAGCGACGCATGCCATTTCACCACATACTTAAAATTCGCAAGAACCGATTTATCCTTGCGATACAAATGAGCAAACCGTTCATTCTCCGCAAAATACGTATGCCCCTGGGAAAACATCACACTCACCGGCAGCACCGTCGTGTTCTCGGCAGGAGAACTCCCGTACATCATCCGCGAAAAAATCTCAAGCGCCGCCGACTTCCCGACCCCGCTTCGTCCGATAACCATCAGATGCGGCAGATTGCCTGACAACGCAAACGCCGAGAGCTGGGTAGCTGCAACAGACTGACCCAGCAGATCGGAAAACTCCGGAGGCCGGTACTTTTCAATCCAGAGCATGCAGCAGATACTCCCGCATCTCAGCAACCGCCGCACGAAGAATAGCACGGCTGTCAATATCCGGCATCACCCGCGGGCAGCCGCAGGCCTTCAGGCGGCAGCACTCAGCAGTAATATTTGAAAGCGCCCGGCGCACCTCATCAACAATCGGCAGCGTCGCCATCTTCGACGTTCTATCAATCGGGTTCAGATCTATAGTAATCACCATCTTCCCCATCGAAACAAGCGCTTCACAGCGGTCGCCGTCCTCAAGCGGCACTAAAACCACATCAGCCGAACCGATACCATCCACACAGCACAACCCGCGATCGTGCGGCAGAGGAACACACCGCTCAACCGGCCCGTTATTCAAAACACATCCGGCGTTTTCAAGAACCGCCGACACCTTCTGCATCCGCTCATCCGTGCGGTGAAACAGATTCACCTCAACCTGCGCACCCGACGCCTGCTGAAGAGCTGCAATTTCCGCCGCTGCAAGCGCTGCCGTATTGCCGTTAATCGAAAGAACCGGATGGCGGGCCGCGTAAAGAACGGCGGCGGCGGTTTTCTCCGCCGCAAGAGCCGAGGCAGATGTTTTTTCACCGAGAAGATAATCAAACGCCTCGCCCCTGCCGTGGGAGGTCAGACCTTCATAGGCCACAACACCCGCATGAGCAGCGGCAACGAGATTTTCACGGGTAACGAGCGATTTATACCGTGGATGAGAAACTGGAATATCAGACATACGAATCCTCCAAAATTACCGGACCGGTGCGGCTGACTCTCAGGGGGACAGCACGCCCGAACCTGCCAAGCACCGCCGGGGCATTCACCCCGACCGCAAACACCCCGCAGCCCAGCATAGTCATAGAAGCGGTCACCTGCTCTGCATCGCAGGCATGAAGAATCTCCAAAACCTGCGGCGTCACAAGTCCGCTTTTTTCAGTAAACGCACGCGACGCCTGCATAACACCGGCGAGAGTATGCGTGCCAAGAACCGGAAACGCGGCACAAATCCGTTCCATCGCTTCCGGCGACCCGAGAACCTCCGGCGTCGGGATACCGCCAAGCGAAACAGTGTAAATAGTCTCATCTGACATAATCCGTTCCATCGCACCGGAAATCCCCGGAGCGGACCGGATAACAATCCCTCCGCCGCTGGCCGCGGCAACATCGCCAAGACCGGTGCCGTGGCGAACTTCAAACTCATGGGCACGCTCAGCAATACCGGCCGGAGAATACCCCAGACCAACCAAACGGTCTGCTGCCGTATACGCTGCAAGAAGCCCTGCCGCACTCATTCCAAACCCGGCGCCGATAGGCATCTGAGGCTGGACGAACACATCAGCCGACGCACCGATATCCGATAAAACTTCACGGATAAGCCAGCCGTCAGTTTCATTTCCGGCAACACACACACTGGTCGTCTCCGACTCCTGCATGGTAACCGTAACCCCTCTGTCAATTACAATACCGGCACCGATACTGCCGGTGCTTGCCGGGTTTCGGCCGTCTACCCGCCGGAAATAACCCGAGATATGCCCGGGAGCGAAAGCTACAACACGGCGTCCCATACAGCACCTGCAATAACGTCCTTTGCACCGGACACCGCAATAGTCTCATGCTCTTTTCGAAGCAGAAGATATTCACCATCTGCTGCGCCCATCGTCGCCGGATAATTTGCGGCGACCATCACCACATCATCTGCCGAATTAAGCAGGCGGCGACCCGCTTCTTCTGCATCCTCACCTATCTTAAACCCGATAATACGTATGCCGCGGCCGAAGAGTTTCGGCATAAGTTTATCATGCGGACGAAGGGACAGGGTAACAGATGTCCCGGACGGAATTTTTCCGGCGGCGGCTTCCGGAGCGAAATCAGAAATCGCGGCTGCACTCACATAATAATCCGCGAAATCAGCTTCGGCCATAACCGCGTCTGCCATATCAGCGGCCGAAGAGATTCGGATGTTGCGAACACACGGCACAATCCCGTGAACATCCGTGTTGGACACCACAGTCACGTCAGCCCCGCGGCGAAACGCGGCAAGTGCCATCTCGCGTCCCATCCGGCCGCTTGAGCGGGTCGTCATAATACGCACACTGTCAACCGGTTCACGGCATGCCCCGCTCGTAATAAGAACCTTCCTTCCCGCGAGAGGCTGAGGAGACAGGGCACGTTCGGCATACAGACATATCTCTTCAATACCGGCAATTTTTGCCTTGTCCTCCTCCATTCGCGGCGGAACAACGACGATACCAAGACCGGCGAGCGCAGAAATATTGCGGGCAACAACCGCATGACGATACATGGACTCATGCATCGCGGGAGCCAGAACCACCGGCATCCCGCGGCCGATAGCAGTCGTTGCAAACGTCGTAACAATAGTATCATCGATACCGCAGGCAATCTTTGAAATCGTATTGGCAGTTGCCGGCGCAATAAGAAGAAGATCGGCTTCTCCTCCTTCGCCGCAGTACTGCACATGTTCAACCATCCCGCTTATCGTTGTCAGTGCCGGCGTGGCGCACGCATACGTGAGCGCATCGGGGTTCACAATCCCGCAGGCCGCCGGACTGAGAATCGCCGTAACCCGCGCACCGCGGCGACGCAGCTCGTGAGCGAGCCTGACGGTCTCAACGGCGGCTATACTCCCGCAGACAGCGAGGACAATCCGTTTGTTTTCAAGAGCAGTCATTTAAGAGTCACGTCCCAGACGCAGTGCCATATGCGGCTTGCGTACTTCTTTACTTTATGTTCGCTTATATCATACCTAAAACCTGCGGATAGGATAGCGTCCTCTATCTCAGACTGACGGCTGCCAAGTCCGTGAATATGCAGAGTGGTCCCGCTCGTTCCATGCGTAAGCGCCGCTGAAATAAACGAGGGAGCTTCAAAATGTCCCATGAGAATACGGTCGTAGATTCCATCCAGCGAGGTGCGGCAGTCGCCGCAGACGGACCGCACGCGGCCGGTGAGATTATTTTGTGCAATATTTTTAACGAGATATCCAAACGATACCGGATTAAGTTCCATGGCGTGAACCTGTGCGCCGGCGGCAGCAGCGGACAGAGTAAAGTAGCCGATACCTGCAAACATATCGGCGACCCGTTCGCCGGGCCTGACAAGCGTGCGGATACGGGTTTTTTCCTCACGGTTGCCCTGCGAAAACATAACTTCGGCCGGGTTCATTGAGTAGATAATACCGCTCTCGCGAAACGTCACTTCATGGGGCGTGCCGTAGAGAACCTGCGCCGCAGGAATACGCATAACCCCGGTCTGCCGCGGAATAGATACTACGCAAGAAGGCCGGGTCTGGGCAATAAGAAGCTGAAGATTCTCGGCGGTCGGCGCATCACCGTGCAGAATAATCGTATCGCCAACCCGCTGATACCCCGGGCCGTGATACGGCGAACGGTCGGGAAGAGTGAAATCAAACGGATACCCCTGTTTAACCGGGAAATAAACGGTGTCACCGCTGACATACGGCCGGCGGGAAGTATCGGCCCATGGAGCCGTCTTCCATCCGGATAATCCGTTTCTTTCACCAACCCTGACGTTCACTGTTTTTGTTCCGGTTCCGGTTCGCTGGCAACTCCTACCGGAATTACAATCTCTTTGTCACGGAGGAAAAGAAGGGTGTTTCCTTCTGCGGCGGATATCCATGCCCGGTCGGGTGCTTCAATTACGGCACTCGTTACCGGGTCCAGAACGCCGAGCACTCCTGCGTCCCGGTAGACAATGGTTCCTTCCTCCGGGCTTTTTGCGTTGCCGATAAGCGGGTCACTGTCATCCTCTCTAAACGACCGGGTAAGCCCGCTTTGCAGATCACGGACAAAGAGTGTTTCTTTGGTCTGGCGGAGAATCTGATGATACCCCCGGTCACGCAGAATAACATCGCCGCGGGAAAAATGAGGAAGGCGCAGTGAGTAGGTGACCCGATACAGCCTGACCCCGCTTTTTTCGCCGACGAGTTTGGGGTGGGTCGTGTAACTGCCGCCCAGCGCGCCGGTAATGTCGTGAGCGATGGCGTTGCCGATACCTTGTGTGCTGAACGTGATGTCAATACCATCCTTGGTTTCATCAATATCCGAGACAAAAGAAAGACGGTCGCCTGACGTCTGCATCTGATCCTCTATCTGATAAGCAATTTCTGCTGCACGGCGGTTCTCAAACGCGGTCGGTTTGCGGCCGGCTGCACGGACCTGAATAACGCCTTCGTAGTAGCTGCCGGCAATACGGCTGCACCGGTCGCACTGCTCATGAATCCAGACAAATTTTATGGTCCGGGTATCTTCGACCGGAATACCATAAAGTTCGCCGAGAACAACAACGCTGACAACAGAACGGTTGCTGCTGATATCCTTAATGTCAATAGCTGTCTGAACGTTGGTGACGTCCGGATGAATCTTTAGGGCGGAGGAGACAATGGTGTAGGCAATTTCGGTGAGCGGCACAGCCGTATCAGACCACATGCCGCCGGTCTTGACGGATTCACAGGTCGGACATACAATGCATTCAAGACGGTCGGGAACTTCAAGCCAGACCAGATCTTTTGCGCGGCATGCTCCGCAAAGCCCCGGTTCCGCGGTTGGTGCGCCGCATTTCGGGCAGAACCCCTGAGTGAGATTCATTTATTCAGACTCCGTATATCTGTGCGTGGGGAATACCTTCAATAAGAAGGCATGATTCGCGGGTAATTAGTCCGGCACCGATAGCAAGGGCGCATACTTTTTCGCCGATGATGTTGGCATTGGAAGCCTCACGAAGAGCCGCGAGAACTTCAGTCTCCGAGACAAGAGTGTCGCCGTAGAAGGAGGGGTCTATCGTGATGTCGCATAATACGGAGGTGAGCGTGCGGCCGATAAGGTCGGCGTCGCATACGGCGGTGATGGTTCCTGAGCCTGATATCTGATGGATTTTGAGATACATTAGTGATGTACTTATTAGACGCGGGAGGGTATTATAGTACGTGTCAGGGGTGCTGCGTATAACGATATCCTTATATTATAAGCACCAAATCAATATCATATGAATAAAATATGGTCCGGGGGGCTGCCTGACCCGTCGGTGCGGACCGTGCATGACATGGAAAATGTGCTCGCGGTCCGGCCGGCAGAAACAGACGGCGCAACGCCGCTCTATTACATGTACCGTGATCTCTATAAGACGCACGGCGATCATCTCTGGCTGCAGCGCCATCATCTGCGCTATGATATAACCCGCATTCCGGCCGGCGTCATCAACGGTGAATACACCAAAACAAAAGGCCATTATCATCCGAAAAATGCCGCGGGGGTCGCGTATCCCGAGGTCTATGAAGTTTTGTGCGGGTATGCGTATTATCTGCTTCAGCGGCGGGACCACACCGACGTGATTCTGGTTCCGGCCCACACCGGCGATGTGGTTCTGATTCCCCCCGGATACGGTCATGTAACAATCAATCCCGGACGCGAAGAACTGGTAATGGCAAACCTTGTATCTACCGATTTCCAGAGTGAATATGGCGAGATTAATCAGATGCATGGTGCGGCCTATTATTATATGAAAAAAGACGGATGGGTCTTCAATGACCATTACGGAAAACAGATTCCAATGCATGTTCTTCTTCCAAACGCGATTCCGGAACTCGGTCTCGTGGAAGGAAGAAGCCTCTACGACATGGTGGGAACCTCTGATACCCTTGATGTAATGAACCGGCCCGAAGCGTTCATGGACGTGGTCGGGCAGTTCTGTGCTGATAAAAAAGAACTGTAACCCTACACATCCCACACGCCTTATCTTTTTTCAGCACCTATTACTATCTCACACATGGCAGCAAGACGATCCTCGCGAAAAAGTAAAAAAAATCAGCAAAAACTCATCAGCATTATTATCGGACTGATTGCAGTCGCAGCAATAGGATTTTTTGGAATTGAAACCGGCGTTATCGGCGCAAACCAGACGCCGGATACTGCGCTTGTTTCAAATATCAGTGGTGAACATATATTTTCCATGCACGTCATTGATGTCGGACAGGGGGATGCAATACTCCTTGAACAGGATGGAAAATATGCGCTCGTCGACGCAGGCGAAACAATGAAACCTTCCGCGCGTGAATCACGCGACGCCATATTTGCATACCTCGACGCACACGGCGTGAAGAAACTGGAGTTCATGCTGCTCACGCATCAGGACTACGACCATATCGGCTCGGCAAAAGAAGTGCTGAACAGATATCAGACCGCGGTTGTCTATGACAACGGTATCGAACACAGCTCTGAAACCTATGAAAAACTCATCGAATATATGCTGACGCAGGATATCAGCTATACGATAGTGCGCGAGGGAGATGCGATAGTATCACCGTGGAAGAATGTCTCAATTGAGGTGCTGTCCCCGCCGCAGGAACTGATTATGAGCGGACAAACTCCCGACATCAATGAAAACTCCATCGTTCTCAAAATCACCGCAACCAACGTCTCGTATATCCTCACCGGAGATGCCGGAACCAAAGCAGAGAAATACATTCTCAAAACCAATGCAGATATTGACAGCGACATCATCAAAGCCGGCCATCATGGAAGCTCTGACGCATCATCTTCTGCATTCATCAGCGCAGTCACGCCCGACATCGTGGTAATCAGTGTGGGATCTGAAAACTCATACGGCCACCCGCATCTCGAAGCACTGAGCCGGTACGCGAAACAGGCGTCAAACATCTATCGTACCGATATCGACGGCGACATAATCGTCTCTACCAACGGTGAAGAGTATACGGTTGGTACGCGCCATACGCACGACCCCGCAAAGATGCTCATCTCCGGAAACGGGGAGAAAGTGAGCGCATGAAACTAATGGTAACCGTCGATGAAATCGACAATGGATATGCAAATCTTCTGATCCGGACCGGAACAGACGAAACACCGTTTGCAGTGGTGCCGTGTGCAGCACTCCCCGCAGATATTTCAGCAGGAGATATTCTCCTGGTTACGTTTAAAAAAGAAGAGGAGGCAACCCGCGCTGCACGCCAAAGGGTTGCAGAACTTCATGCAGAGCTTGCCGCCCGGAACAGATGATGGTCAGGACAACGAATATTTTTTAAGAAGTTCATCCCGCATGCCGGAAGACTCAAGACGCTTCAGCCCTTCGTTGATTACCGTTTGAAGAACGATATCGCCGTTATTTATCGCGACACCATACGTATCACCGGTCTCATACACTGATATAATTTTCAGGGAACTTTTCGCCGCCTCCGAGCGCAGAATGTCATCGTTGAGAACAATGACATCAATCTCATTTTGATACAGTGCATGAATCAGCTCGACCTGCGTTTGATACATGCGTATCTGTCCGCTTTTTCCCATCGCACTCCCTTCTCCTCCGAAGAAAGAAAGAAGCCATTTAGACGTGCTTGTCCCCGACACAGCACCTGAACGAAGTTTCCCGGCCGAGAAATCTTCAGCAGTATAGCTACTGGTGTTGGCCATACCGATACCGATATC
>CAZAWD010000009.1:0-13229 GCA_964488725.1 uncultured Methanomicrobiales archaeon
TGTAAGCAGATGGTTTACTTTGGTTTTTTTCTGAGTTGGTGTCATAGATGATGGGAACACTCTATCAAGAATTCCATCAACATCTTTTCTCGTTAGAGAAGAATATCCGTTGAGACTGTCCATAATGATAGTTTCATAACTTGAAGAGGTCAAGCCTTTTATTCTCGCGTGTTCTATTTTTTGATCCAGAGAGGCAGCTAATGAACTTGAGATTATAAGGTTGGGTTTTCGACCTTCTATTAGCTTTTTCATCCTAAGTTGTTTGATCTCAGTGTTTGTGAGCGGCTTTCTTTTTTGGACTTTGTCCAACATCATTATCTCAAGTAAAGAGAGCGATTTATTCTTCATCAAAACAGTCGCATAATTGATATCAAGGACCTTGCCGGTAATCGATACTTCCACACCGGAATCTGTAATGAGATAGTCCGGCATGGGGAAATATTTATGTTTCTGATATTCAAACATCCTTCTGATTCCGCTTCCGATGGTATCCACCATCTTTATGTTAAACATAGCTGTAGCTAGAAACTTATTTCGTATGCGTGTTTCAGGAGAGTTATTCAGTATAACCCGCTCTATAGTTCGCGGTATAAAATAACCAAGATTGCTGAATTGCAACGTATCATCATTTTGGACTATGGTTATGGAACCGCCCATGCTGTAATCCTGATGAGCAATGGCGTTATGTAAGGCTTCACGGATAATATATGGGTCATATTGGTCCACTTCTTCAGGGAAAAGGGTTCCTTCCTGAAGGTAGCGGTACTTTAAGTTTATAATCTTTTGGTAAATCTCGTTTACTGAGAGAAGTAATGGGCATGTTATAATGAAGTAGTCACGAATATCTCCATTTTGATTTTTCAGGATCCACTTTATTTTTGCCTGACCCGGAGATAAAAAGTGTTCTGATTCTGATTTCCCAAGAAGCAGAAGAGCAGTACGAGTAATTTTTCCATCTATCGTTATTTTTGATTTGTTAAGAAATGTTTGATTGTCCCATGATTCTATTTCTGATGCAAGATGCGGAAATTTTTGTGTATATTTTTCCCTAGCAAAGTCTATGGCTTGTGGATCAAGATCGTCAAGAGACGCTTCTGTGATTATGTGGGCACTCCAATCATCATCCACTTGATTTTCTATCTGTTTTAGTTTAGTTCGGGAGAGGGGGACTAAAGATTCGCCGTCTCTTCCATAAAAATGGCCTTTAAAAGATATGGGGGTGCCTTTTGGAGCGGGCGGGATTTCAATCATTACCACTCGGCGATTATTATGTATGATGTCATAAATTTCCCGGATTCCGAAACGATCCGGAGTAAAGTCTGCAAGTTCTTTTTTGATTTTGCTGACTGAATGAGGATTAGCCATATATTGAGTGCCAACAACAATTCCTTTGTCAGATATTCCCATTATAAGCCAGCCGCATTGTGCTGAATGCAGATTTGCTTCGTTGCTCAGAGCTGAGAAGTATTTTCCCAAGTCTTCAAACGAGAAGCTACCAGCAGCTTCTTTAAATTCGATGGTCTCAGACTCTACAACTTTCCCATATTTAGTGTTGGTAAGAAGAGTGTGCAGTATATCATGCAGTTCAGTTTCAGTAAACATTGCAGTATCCGTTTTATCTAATGTGATGATTGACTCTTGTGATTATATGTATGTTTTCTGAATATCTATGTGTTTTGGAGAGGGGATGGGTAATTTGGATTAAGATGATATAACCCTTTGCCCGAACATAGGAGTTTCATCAAAAATTATTACAGTGTCCAACAATGGCGCCACCTTCAAACCCAAGGATTCTGAGAAAAAAAATGGTTAGAGTTTCGGTTTGATTTTGTTTGAAATCTACAACACCATTCCTTATAATTCACCCCTGTTCGTTATTCGCGTCGTAAATATTGCTTTAAATAATGGTTAGAGTTTCGGTTTGATTTTGTTTGGGCCTGCGACATCATTCCTTATAATTTGCCTCAGTTATTCATTCTCGCCGCAAATATTGTCTTAAACAACGGTTTGATTGACAAACCCATCCGGCTCTTCCCCACCACAGATTAAAAATATGATCGATAATATAGAGGAGGGACTATGAATTTCGCCCGTCTCAACCCCTTCCAAGCGCCTGATGCGCCTTCCCAAGCTGCTTTGATGCAAGCGCCGCCAGAAGAGAAAGCTCCCCTGCCAGCACCCCGCATGCCGCAATCTCCGCAAACTTTTTCGCATTGCACCCGCCGTTTCCACCCGCACACCCGAGAAGAGACAGCGCCTCATGCTGACAGGCAATAGACGTCCCGCCGCCAACCGTTCCCACCTGAAGTGACGGCAGAGTCACCGCAACATACACGCCGCCGGCGGCCGGATCAACCGTCGTAATACAGTTACTCCCCTCAACCACATGCGCCGCATCCTGCCCGCACGCAAGAAACAAAGCGGCCACTACATTCGCCGCATGCGCATTAAACCCAAGCGCCGCCGCACGTGCCGACCCCACAAGATTCTTGCGCGTGTTAACCTCACAAAGAAGCTCCGGCTCTGTCTTGAGCGCTGAACGCACCAGATCAGCAGAAAGAAAAACACCGGCGGAAACCGTTTTTCCCCGGCCCTCCACCACATTAATGGCCGCCGGCTTCTTATCACAGCACATATTCCCCGACGCGGCAATAAACCGCAGCCCTGTTTCCTGCTCTATAACGCCTGCCACCGCCTCGGATGCAATCGTTGCCATATTCATCCCCATCGCATCCTGCGTATCATAGACCAGCCGCACATACACACTAGTCCCGGCCGTATACGTCGTAAGGGACACAAGCGTGCCGTGCGAGGTAGTCGCCGCCGCCGCCGCTTTCAGCACAGGAAGATTTGCTTCTATCCACGCAGCAGCACGGGCCGCGTGCGGAATATCCTCCGCCGCAAAAACCGGCGCCCGTGCCATCCCGTCTTTGAATATGCGGACCTCCGCCCCGCCGGCTTTTGCAATCGCACTGCACCCGCGGTTAACCGACGCAACAAGCGCCCCTTCGGTCGTTGCAAGAGGAAGCCAGTACGCCCCGGACGCATACTCCCCGCAAACGACCAGCGGACCCGCCGCGCCGAGCGGAACCTGAACGCATCCTATCATATTTTCAATATTGCGGGAGGTGACACGATCGACCGGAATAGTATAATCCCCGATAGCGGAAAGCGACACCCCCGTTTCTTCAGAAATATACTCGCGGCGGGCGGCAACCGCATCTGCTGCCGGCATATTTTTTTCAAGGGCGTAAAGCTTCAGCTCGCCTGAACGTATTTTATCGGAGATAGTAGGCATACTGAATTAGTATTGCGGGTGATAACTAAATAGCTTTTTTGTGAGGAGCGAACATACATAGTAATGATATGGAGAGATACGCCCGCATTCTTGATGCCGTCAGAACAGCAAACCCGCTTGTTCACCAAATAACCAATTACGTGACGGTAAATGACTGTGCAAACATGACCATCTGTTTTGGCGCAGCGCCGGTGATGTCTCATGCCGTCTTCGATGTTGAAGACATGGAAAAAATCGCGAGCGCTCTGGTTCTCAACATCGGAACCCTGGACGAGACACAGATCAAAGGAATGATGCTTGCAGGAAAAGCCGCGGCAAAACGCGGGATTCCCATTGTGCTTGATCCTGTCGGCTGCGGTGCAACGCCGTACCGCACACAAACCGCCGGCAGGTTTATAGACGAACTTCCTCTTGCCGTGGTGAAAGGTAACGCCGGCGAGATAGCAACCCTTGCAGGGGCCGACGCCGAGGTCAGAGGAGTAGATTCCGCGGGAATCTCCGGAGACATGAAGGCTATCGCCGCCGGACTTGCCCGCGACCGTGATATAACAATCGTCGTCAGCGGTGCAGAAGATATCATCACCGACGGCCGCCGCCTCATCGGCGTTTCAAACGGCATCCCCCTCATGGGAAAAATATCCGGCACCGGCTGTATGGCAACCGCGGCATGTGCAGCGGCGTGCGCTGTAGCAGACACACCGGTTCACGGCTGTGCGGCGGCGATGGCGGCCCTCGGTATTGCAGGAGAGATGGCCGGCAAAAAAGCATCCGCACCGGGTTCGTTTAAACCTGCTTTCTTTGACGCCGTCTACAATATGAACCGGGACACATTCCTGCAGTATGCAAAAATAAAAGAATACGCGATATGAACTATAATCTCTACGTGGTAACGGATGAAGAGCTTTCCCACGGCAGAAGCCATGCAGAAATTGCACGCATGGCTGTTGCCGGCGGAGCGGATGTAATTCAGCTCCGGGATAAAACAATAAAAGGAGCAGAACTGTTCAGCGTCGCACGGGAAATATCTGCGATCTGCAAAGGCAAATCCCTGTTTATTGTAAACGACCGCGTGGATATAGCGCTGGCATCAGGGGCCGACGGCGTGCATCTCGGCCAGAGCGACATGCCCGTCTCAGCAGTCCGCCAACTGGTTTCGGACCGGTTTATCATAGGAATTTCCGTATCCTCAGTAGAGGAAGCGCGTATTGGCGTGGCCGACGGCGCAGATTATGTTGCGGTGAGCCCGGTGTTTTCAACGCCGTCGAAGGCGGATGCGGGAGCCGGATGCGGACTTGATATGGTTCGCCAAATCAGAGCCGCCGTTCCGGCACGCATACCGGTTATTGGAATCGGCGGGCTGAACGCTGAAAATGCAGCCGAAGCCGTGCAGGCGGGGCTGGACGGCATAGCCGTGATTTCCGCGGTTGTCAGTCAGCCTGATATCACCGCTGCTGCCGCAGCGCTGGCGTGCGTAATCGCTGAGGCGAAAAAATGACCGGCGTTCTACAATGGTGTATCCGCGTTCCTGTTCAGGAAGGAGAGGATATGCGCCGCAGAATTATTGCAGAAGGTGCGGCTGACCGCACGCTTCGGCCGCGGGTTGAAGACGGCTTTTTATTGATTCCGCTCAGCAGCCGAAGAGAAGGTGCCGTGCAGGCTGAATTTTCTCAAAACCACAGCAGGGTCGAACTGCCCCGGCACGAACAGGTCGGCGGGCTGGTCATCATGCAGGATGACGACCCCGCCGGAGCTGAACTGATTTTACAGAACCGGCCCAATGTCCATACTGCCCTGTATGCAACAACGCCTGTAACCGGAACGTTTCGGACCCGGAATTTCAAGGTGCTGGCAGGAAAAAAAACAACTGAAACGCTGTACAACGAGTACGGCCGACGCATGTTTGTTGATCTGGAAGCCGCATATTTTTCGGCACGTCTCTCAAACGAACGACAGCGGCTGGCAAAACAGATGCAGGAAGGAGAACGGGTTCTCGATATGTTCGCCGGAGTCGGACCGTTTGCAGTAATGCTCGCAGATAAAACCGCGTTCATGGTGGCAAACGACATAAACCCATCGGCAGTTTATCTGCTTCAGAAAAATCTCAGACTAAACCACATAAAAAATGCGGCCGCAACGCTTGGAGATGCAACAAATCTTCCCTCCATGCTCGCCCCGCTGAAATTCGACCGCATTATAATGAATCTGCCATTTGCAGCATACGAATTTCTGGAAGCCGCAAAAAAACTGGCAGCGCCCAAAGCAGTCATTCATTTGTATTCACTCGTTGAACGCGAAGGAGAACATACACCGGATATCCTGCGGGCATTTCCGGCAGCAGAGATTCATGAAAAAAATATCCGTTCCTACTCGGCAACAAGCTGGCATGCGGTATATGACATAGAGACGAATCTATGAAATGTAAAATTTGCGGGACCGGAACACAGGCAGATCTTCTTTGTGCCGTCAGTGCCGGAGCGGATGCGGTCGGATTTATTGTCGGAACAACACACGTAACAAATGATGCCGTCTCATGCGCCGCCGCACGCGAAATGCTTCGCAGCCTCCCTCCGTTTGTAACCGGCGTTATAGTAACCCACCAAAACACCCGCCCGGAGCTGGTGCAGCTGGTCAGAGAAACAACCTGTTCTGTTCTTCAGATTCAGGACAGGGTAACTCCTTCTGATATCCGGTATCTGCATGACCGGTTTCCTTACCTGAAAATCATTAAAGCCGTGCATGTGATGGACGCATCAGCGCTTGATACAGCCCGGGAGTTTTCAACGTCGGCGGATGCACTGCTCCTTGACACCCGCACCAAAGAGCGGCTGGGCGGAACCGGTATACCACACGACTGGAACATCTCTGCAAAAATTGTTGAAGAAAGCTGTCTGCCGGTGATTCTTGCCGGCGGGCTGAACCCGGAAAATCTCAGAGAGGGCATCTCAAGAGTAAAACCATATGCAGTAGACGTGCATTCAGGCGTGAAAAAAGACGGGGTGCGAAATTTTGAGCTGACAAAATCATTTGCAGATATTGCGCACAACCAAATATAAATTATCTGACTTTTTATCAGAGCCCGCCTATTCCAAACACCATGCTTATCACTCCGAGAATAAGCATGATGACCGGCGCATGGACCAGATATACAATAAGGGTAACTTTGCCGTTTCCGATTTTTGCAAGGGCATGACCGATTTTTCCACACTCGCGGAGTTCAAACCTGCGCACGCCCTGCGGATAAAACACACTTCCAAGGCCGACCCCGATGAGAAGCACGCCAAACCAGGGAAGAAGCGGGAAGTATTCCATAGCAGAGATTAAAAATTCTGCGCTGTGAATTCCGAGGGGATACAGCCATGCCGGGGCGGCTAACTGCGGAATCACCAGAAGACCAAAAAGAACGAACCCGGTTCCAATCAGCAGATTCCATTTTCCAAACCGCAAAAACAAAAGGGACAGGAACATGGATATGCTGAGCATATGAAGGAACCCGAACTGGATATACGAGCCGCTGCCTGATATAAACACTGAAAACAGCCAGGTAAACAGCGTGATAAACATCGCAATGATAAACAGCACCAGGCATTTTATTGCAATGGAACGGTAATAGGAAAGCGTCGTTGCGCCTTTACGCCTGGCGTGACGCAGGATGAGCGATACACCCGCGACGACAACGAAGGTTATGGTTGCTATCAGATAGAACCGATAGAACGCAAAAAATTCCGGCGTCTCCTCTATCATATGATACATTACCATACACGCAAGCGTATGGAAAAAAATCATCAGCAGTAATGCAAACCCGCGCAGGGCATCTATTTCCCAATATCGACGACCCAAGAGATCCCCTCTATTCTTTAGCGGCAGACAATAAATACCTGTTAGTAAATTGATAATCCTGAATAAATATCTGGTTTTAAAAATAAAAAAAAACAGTGGGCACAATGAGATTCGAACTCATGACCTCCCGGTTATCAGCCGGGCGCACCACCTAGCTATGCTACGCGCCCTGTTACCCTAATACATACGCTTCATCTCTATAAATAATTTACGAAATAAATCAGAGCCGTTAGGCGCATACTTAATCCGCTTACATAACCAAACAATATAGAATTATGGCAGATGAAACATCCAAACAATACCTTCTTGGAAACGACGCCATCGCCCACGCCTGTCTCGAAGCCGGCATTGACTTCGTCTCCGGATATCCCGGCACGCCATCCTCGGAAGTGGTTGATACTCTCCGCTCTCAAAAAGACCGCGGATATTACCTTGAATGGTCCGTCAATGAAAAAGTCGCGTTTGAAAATTCGCTCGCTGCAAGCTGGTGCGGGCTGCGCTCTATAGTTACTATGAAACACGTCGGCCTCAACGTCGCAGCCGACCCGCTTATGACCTCGTCATACACCGGAACCAACGGCGGTTTTGTGATTCTGTCCGCAGACGATCCCTTCGCGCACAGTTCACAAAACGAACAGGATTCGCGGATGTATGCCAAATTCGCACAGATCCCCTGTCTTGATCCCTCATCCGTTCAGGAAGCCCATGACTTCATCAAAGACGGTTTTGAAATCTCGGAAAAATTCAGGCTCCCGGTTCTCTTCCGCCCGACAACGCGCATCTGCCACTCAAAAAGCGATGTCAGTCTCGCCGCTCCCGCCGTCTCGCCGCGCAAAGGTTCGTTCACCAAAGACCCGCGTCAGTATGTTGTCATCCCCGCGCACACCCGCCCGCTGCATGTTCAGCTGACGAAAAAGCAGCCGGAGGTTGCCCGCTATCTGGTAGAGGCAGGTTTTAACAAAGCACTCGTCCGCGGCAGACGCGCCGTAATCGCCGGCGGCATTGCTGCTTCATATGTGGAAGAGATTCTGCCCGCAGATATTTCTTTTATTAAAATCGGTGCATACCCCATAGACCGCGCATGGCTTGCCGGTATCGTCACACAGCACGATGAAATTGTGGTGATAGAAGAGCTCATGCCGGTTATCGAAGAAGCAGTACTTGGCGTATCAAACGGCGTAATTGTTCATGGAAAACTCGACGGCACCACGCCGCACGAAGGAGAATACTCAACCGCTCTTGTGGCCGCCGCTCTGGAAAAAACAGGATTCATCACCAACTCCTTCCCGGCCGCCCCCGCACCCGCATCGGTGCCGGTCCGCCCGCCCATCCTCTGCCCCGGATGTCTGCACCGCTCGGTCTTTTACGCAATGAAAAAAGTCTTCAAAGACGGCATCTTCCCCTCCGACATCGGCTGCTATACCCTCGGCCTTCAGCTCGGCGCCGTGGACACAACCATCTGTATGGGCGCTTCAATTACCGTCGGATCCGGTATTGCCCATGCCGTTGACGGCGCGGAAGTCGTTTCAACCATCGGAGACTCAACCTTCCTGCACACCGGCATTAACGGGCTTATCAACGCCGTATACAACAATGCAAACCAGACGGTAATCATCCTCGACAACCGCATCACCGCCATGACCGGCCATCAGCCGAACCCGAACACCGGCATGACCGCTGTCGGCGTGCCCTCTCCGAAGATTTCCCTTGAAGAGCTCGCCCGTGCCTGCGGCGTCTCTTTCGTTGAATCGGTCGATCCCTATGACCTCACGCACCTGATTGCCACCCTCAAAGAGGCAAAAGAACACACCGGCGTCAAAGTCATCATCGCCAAACAGCCCTGCGTTATCATGAACAAACGCCTCGGCATCAAACGAACGCGGTATGTCGTCGACGCCGACCGCTGCACAAAATGCGGCGCATGCATCCGCTACGGCTGTCCCGCACTGGAAACCGATGCGGGTGGTGCGGCAAAAATAACCGCACTGTGTACCGGCTGCGGGGTCTGTGCTGATATTTGTCCTGCGGGCGCGATTCACCGCGGAGGTGTACGTCAATGAAGAAAAGTTATGATTGTCTGATTGTCGGTATCGGCGGACAGGGAACCATTCTTGCCTCCAACATCTTAGGCGACGCCTGCGTTATGGAGGGCCGCCATGTCCGCGGTGCCGAAACCCATGGAATGTCCCAGCGCGGCGGATCGGTTGAAACCCACATCAGAATTGATGGAAAGTTTGGATCACTCATTGCGCCGAAAACCGCCGATCTGCTCATCGCCTTTGATGTCTTAGAGGCTCTGCGCTACAGCCATTTCCTCAAAGAAGGCGGCACCATGATTGTAAACCGTGAGATGGTCGTTCCAACATCCGTATACTCAAACAAACTCGCCGTTCCGGAGATTTCCGGCATTGAAGCAGAGCTGAAGAAATTACCGGCGACCGTCATCCTTGTTGATGCAAACAAACTGGCGGCCGAAGCAGGCAGCCCGCTTGCGGCAAACATCGTTTTACTCGGTGCTGCGGCACATGTCCTGCCGCTCGCCTCGGAAACACTTGCAGAAGCGGTGCGCAGAAACGTGCCGCCGAAAACAATTGAAATAAATGAGAAGGCCTTTGCCCTTGGCAAAGAAGCCGTCTGATTTTTTTATTTGAGAGAATCTTTTTTCCGGTATCCTTCAAGCATCAGCGAAGCAATATTTTTCACCGGCAGGCCGGTAACCTGATGAAGATGGAACTCACAGAACGGACAGACCGTTACAATAAAATCCGCACCGGTTTTTTTGACCATCTCCGCCCGCACCGCCCCTATCTTTGCGGCCTCATCGGGCCGGCCCGACTTCACCCCGCCGCCTGCACCGCAGCAGCGGGCCGGCATATCAACAAACGTCCCCGCAACTGACGCGAGCAGTTCACGCGGCTGCTGTGAAATCCCCTGTCCCCGTAGAAGATGGCAGGGATCATGATACGTATACACCCCGTCGACCTTTGCAGGCGCTTCAAATCCGCACTCGCAGAGATACTCCGTGATATCCGCCACGCGAAACGGCGTGTCATAATCATTCTTCAGCGTCGAGCCGCAGCCGGCACACATCGTAAGAACCGTATCGACCCCCGCATCCACAAACGCCGCAATATTTCGCTGCTGAAGTTCAGGGATAAAACCCGTAAACCCGGTTCTGATAAGCGGCGAACCGCAGCAGACCTGCGTCTTTGGAATAACCACCCTAATCCCGTTTCGCCGCAGCACCTCCATTGCATCCAGCGCCGGCTGAATCACCCGGGCATTAAACATACAGCCGACGAAAAATCCGACCGTTGCCCGCACCGGGCCGGCCGGCTCAATTACGTCGGGCACCCGTTCAAGAAACGCCGGCTCTTTTCGCTCAACCGAGCGGCCGGTCTGTTCAATCAGCGCTGCAAGTGATTTATGCGCCGGAAGCGATAAACCGCGGCGCACGGCAGCGGCCCGGAGTTTCTCGACCGCTTTACGGGGGGTCTCAATACGTTTCGGGCAGACCTCAACACATTTATGACAGGTCGTACAGGAAAATAAGCCCTTGGAAACAGCTTCCGCCACGCGGTCGTCCGCATCCCGCGGATCAAGATTCAGCCGCTGCTGCTGACGCATAATCGTCGGGCCCGCATACCCGGACGCTTCTATTGCCGGGCAGGATGAGATGCACGAGTAACACTCAATACACTCACGAAGCGGTTTCATTGCTTCAACCTCCTCAACCGAGACCGGCACACAGCCGGCCGCGTCGGCCGGATGCAGCCATGCAAGCTGTGCCATCACCGGCGCAATATCCACAATAAGATCGCGTATCCGCGGAAGATTCAGCGGTTCAATTAAGTCGCCGTCACGTGCCTCCTGCATACAGGCAAGCACCGGCTCACCGTTTACCCGCACGGCACACGACCCGCACTGGCCGCCCCGGCAGCAGTGACGGTATCCAAGCGCGGGGTCTATGGTGTCCCGCACGGCATCAAGCACGTTTAAAATGCGGGCGCCCTCTGAAACCGGAACATCATACGATTCGATATGCGGCCCGGAATCCGCTGCCGGATCATAGCGTGAGATGCGAACGTTCACAAAAACTCCTCCCTGATTTCAATACCTGATTTTCTGCCGCAGACCCATGTGTGGCCATACGGCGAGGTCTCATTCGTCCATTTCTGGTGAATATCAGTGCGGGTATGCGCTCCGCGTGACTCGCGGCGAAGGAGAGCACCGGCAATAACAAGCGACGCGGTGATCAGCATATTTTCAGTAATTACGGCATCGGCAATCTCACGCGGCGATGAAATCCTGAGCGGAAGAGCGCGGAGCCGGGAAACCTCGCGCTCGGCAACCCGGAGATCAAGCTCGTTTCTATAAATACCAACGTTATTCCACATCAGCATTTTAAGAGCGCGGCGCACGGCGGCGGGTTCTGCCGTTCCGGTATAGAACTGTGAGATTTTATCTTCGGCCGCTGAAAGCGACGCGGTATCAACTGATTTTATTGCCGGAGAACATGCCGCAGCAGCAGCACCGGCACGCCGGCCGAAGACCTGAGTTTCGGCGAGTGCGTTTCCGCCTAAGCGGTTGGCACCATGCACCCCGCCGCAGACCTCGCCGGCCGCAAACAGATGAGGAAGGGGGGTCTGTGCGGACGGGGTAATTGAAAGTCCGCCCATAAAATGGTGGGCAGTCGGGGCAACTTCCATTGGTTCGGTGCGGATATCAACGCCGAACTGTAAAAACTGGGACAGCATAACCGGAAGACGGGACTCTATGCGCTCGCGGGGAAGATGGGTTACGTCAAGGTATACGCCGCCTGCTTCTGTTCCGCGGCCTTCAAGAACTTCGGTTGCAATCGCACGGGCAACAACATCGCGGGTAGACAGCTCCATGCGCTCTTTGTCATAGCGTGCCATAAACCGCTCGCCGCGGGAGTTCTTAAGAACGCCGCCTTCTCCCCGGACTGCTTCGGTGATTAACCTGCCGCGGGAGTCGATGGGCTGAACGGCACCGGTCGGATGAAACTGAACCTGTTCCATATCAATAAGGCGGGCACCGGCACGATAGCCGAGGGCATAGCCGTCACCCGTTCCCGCCGTTGAGTTGGTGGTAACATTATAAATCTGTCCCGCCCCGCCGGTCGCCAGAACAACTGCGTCTGCGGTAATAATTCCGAGCTCACCCTCGCGGTCAGCGGTAATTGCTCCGATTACTTTGTTTCCGTCTTTGAGGAGGTCAATGACTGTTGTCTCGTCACGGATCTCAACGCGGGATCCGCGGAGCTTTTCAAGAAGCGTCATTATTATTTCATGACCGGTGCGGTCGCCGGCATAACAGGTACGCGCAAACCGCTGTCCTCCAAACGGACGCTGGGCAATGCAGTTATCAGAAGAGAGGTCAAAGACGGCACCCCAGCAGAGAAGATCGCGGATGCGGGCCGGTGCGTCATGAACGAGGGCTTCGACCAGTGTGGGGTCATTTAAGTATGCTCCACCCCGTATGGTGTCTTCGTAATGCAGGGTGCATGAGTCTGCTTCTTTGAGGGCGGCGTTGATTCCCCCTTCTGCCATGACGGTACATCCTCCTTTTCCGGTGATAGTTTTTGAGACGATGATTACCGGTCCGCTGTGTTCTGCTTCAACCGCTGCTCTGATACCGGCACCGCCTGAGCCGATAACAAGAACATGACAGTCACTTTTATTTTCAATACCCATAACGCTGCTTTATTTATAGGAGGGGTGAGGGGATAAATAACATGACTCAGATTGGATAAGAAGGGGGGAGAGGGGGTTATGCATGAATCATGACAAGCATCATTTTGAACCGGGTGAGGGGATGTACTGCGTGAGGGATGTTAGCCGGTAGTATGAGCATTTCTCCTTCTTTTATTATATGAGGGGTTCCACCGATGGGAATCTCGGCTTCTCCTTCAAGGCAGATGACCAGAGCATCATAGGGAGCTGAGTGTTCGGAGAGGCCTTCTCCTTTTTCAAATGCGAAGGCGGTTACGGTTCCTGCTTTTTTGTTGATGATCATCCGGGATACGACAGAGCCTGTCTGGTATTCGGTGAGTGATTTCAGATTTGTCGGA